>JAKSRU010000042.1 GCA_024403475.1 Lachnospiraceae bacterium
CGGTTCTGATTCTTCCCTCGCCGGGATCAAGGCGAAGCATTACTTCTCCAAGTGATACTGCATCATATGTACATTCATTTGCAGGTCTAAGATTTAAATCCATGATATTCCTCCTAAAATTATATATTGCTTATCTACTCAGTTACGGTTGTGATGTGTCCGTATTACTTCAGCATTTCGAAGTTGAAGTAGTTCACTGCGTTATTGTAAGAGATGTTCTGAACGATTTCACCCAGGATATCGTAATCCTCAGGGAACTCTCCGTTATCTACCCAGTTGCCGATGAGATTGCAGAGAATTCTTCTGAAATACTCATGTCTGGTGTATGAAAGGAAGCTTCTTGAGTCTGTGAGCATACCCACAAATCCGCTCAGGTTTCCAAGGCTTGCAAGCGAAGTCATCTGATCCTGCATGCCTACCTTGTGGTCATTAAACCACCATGCACTACCCTGCTGAATCTTGGCAACCGCATCAGAATTCTGGAAGCATCCGAGAATTGTTCCGATAGCCTGATTATCATTGGGATTAAGGCTGTAAAGAATTGTTCTGGGAAGTGAATCCTTCTCGATAAGGTTATTGAGGAAATCTGCAGTCTGTGCTGAAGGAGCATAGTTGTTGATGCAATCGTAACCGGTATCGGGACCAAGCTTAGCAAACATAGGCTTGTTGTTGTCTCTCTTACAGCCGTAATGAAGTTGCAGTACCCATCCTCTCTTGGTGTACTCGCCTGATACAAAGGTCATAAATGCAGTCTTAAACTTCATCTCATCACTGTGGCTGAGAGGGTCGTTAACCATAGCATTTCTGAAGATTCTTTCAAGCTCATCGTCAGTAGCTGCTTCGTACATAACATACTCAAGAGCGTGGTCTGATACCACACAACCTCTTGAAGCAAAGAAATCCATTCTGTTTACAAGCGCCTTCTTAAGATCCTCAAAGGTCTGAATATCAATTCCGCTTACTGCTGAAAGCTTCTTGATATACTCCGCATAATCCGGCTTTTCAAGGTTCATTGCCTTGTCAGGTCTCCATGCAGGAAGCACTGCAACATCAAAGCTCTCGTCCTCTGCTATCATCTTGTGCCACTCAAGAGAATCAATAGGATCATCAGTGGTACAGATAAGTGTAACATTAGACTGACGAATGATATTTCTCACGCTCATTGAAGGCTCTGCAAGCTTTGCATTGCAAAGGTTCCAAACCTCCTCAGCAGTTTTTGCCGAAAGTGCTCCATGATATCCGAAATATCTCTGAAGTTCAAGATGTGACCAGTGATAAAGGGGATTACCGATTGCCTTTCCAAGGCACTCAGCCCACTTAAAGAACTTCTCTTTATCAGGTGCTCCACCGGTAATATAATACTCATCCACTCCGCAAGAACGCATAAAACGCCACTTGTAGTGATCTCCGCCAAGCCATACCTGTGTAATATTCTCGAACTGTCTGTCCTCAGCAATCTCTCTGGGATTGATGTGACAATGATAATCAAGAACCGGCATCTTAGCTGCATAATCGTGGAAAAGCTTCTTTGCCACGTCTGTCTGAAGAAGGAAATCTTCATCCATAAATGCTTTCATTTTTCATACCCTCCATTTTGGTTATTTATATTAAAACTCGTAAATAGCTGATTATTCTTCCTCGGTGGTGTCTTCACCGGCTTCTTTAGCGATGTCCTCTGAGCTTTCATTTTTTTCACCGCTTTTTTCTTTTTGATTTTTCTCAAAAGCCTCAAAGGTACCCTTAATCAAATACACATTTGCAAAGGCCGGAAGCGACAATCCGAACAGGATATCCCATATCCAGAAATTGGCTACAAATGCGGTAAGGACCCAGGGAAGCGCAAAAATCACAATCATCAAAATTGACTTAGGCAGCTTGTACACCGCCATAAAAAGCGCATTCTTAAAAGCAAGGCCAAGTGAGCTCTCATATCTGGCCAATACAGGGAACAGATATACAAATACAAACAAATAAAGGAGTATCAGCGCTACTATTCCGCATTTATACCATGCAGAATATGCAGTCGTTCCAACCTTGTTCATAAAAATATAAGCATCGATTCCCAATGCCGCTCCTGCCGCCACCATAATAAGTCCGGCGGGTGTCGAACGCTTAAAGTTAGAAGCAAAGTCCTTAAAATAACCGCGGACCACGTATCCGTCTTCCTTCTTGGCAATCAGATACAGCTGATGCTGCATCGCAGTGAGTGCTGCGCCCGCTGTGATAATCGGAATGCAACATATAATTGTAATTATATTCAGAACCCACAAATGAAATATCGTCTCCAACACATGCATAAAGGGTCCGTCTATATCAAATGCTTTGCTGCCTCCACTACTCATCGCTGTATACCTTTCTTAAAGAGTAACGCCCTTCTTGAAAATAGCCATATCGTGGAAGCCTGCCTTCTCACTCGCTACCTTCTCGCCCGATGCTATGCTGATAACATAATCAAAGAGTGCAGCTCCGGTATCCTCAAGTGTTGCATCATCCACAAGTACTCCCGCATTAAAATCTATCCAGTTGGATTTTTTTGAAGCCAAAGCGGAATTGCTTGAAATCTTCATTGTAGGCACGGGACAAGCAAACGGTGTTCCTCTTCCGGTAGTAAACAATACAATGTGCGCGCCGCTGGCCGCAAGAGCAGTCGAAGCCACAAGATCATTACCCGGAGCACTCAACAGATTAAGTCCCGGAGTAGTCACTCTCTCACCGTACGAAAGCACTCCGCGAACTGCACTGCTTCCGGATTTTTGGGTACATCCCAAAGACTTATCCTCAAGTGTAGAAATACCGCCCTTCTTGTTTCCGGGCGAAGGGTTTTCATATATTGTCTGGTTATTGTCTATAAAATACTGCTTAAAATCATTAATCAGGCAGACTGTTTTGTCAAACAACGCCTCATTCTCGCATCTGTTCATGAGCAAGGTTTCGGCGCCGAACATCTCGGGCACCTCCGTAAGAATGGTAGTACCGCCCTTACTGCATAAAATATCCGAAAACTTACCGACAAGAGGATTCGCAGTGATTCCCGAAAAGCCATCACTTCCTCCGCACTTCATACCGATAATAAGCTTTGAAGCGGAAATAGGCTCCCTCTTAAAGCCTGCCGCATATTCTATGAGTTCATCAACAAGCTTTCCTGCTGCCTCGAGTTCATCCTCAACCTCCTGGCATACAAGAAACTTAACTCTTTTTTCATCATACTCTCCAATATAGGGTTTTAATACTTCAATATTGCTATTTTCACATCCGAGTCCGAGTACCAAAACTCCTGCCGCATTCGGATGCTTTATCAAATCGCTCAAAATTGTGCGAGTATTTTCCTGATCATCTCCCATCTGAGAACATCCGTAGGGATGAGGGAAGGAAATCACCTCTTCTACGCTGCCTCTGATGCTTTCATCCATATGAGAAAGTCTATCGTTTGCCTGTTTAACTATTGCTCCTGCAATATTGTTAACACAGCCGACCGTAGGGATTACCCATATTTCATTTCTGACTCCAACCTGACCGTCCGGACGATTGTAGCCCATAAAGGTAACATCCTCAGTTGCATCAAGAAATGTATCAACCGGCTCATATTTGTAGTCAACAATATCTCCGAGTGCTGTCTTAACATTATGTGTATGAATCCAGTTTCCTGCCTTGATAGGCTCCTTGGCAAAACCTATTCTGCAGCCGTACTTGATAATCTCCTCACCCTCGGCAATATCTGTAAGAGCCATCTTGTGTCCTGCAGGGATGACCTCCCCGGCAACAACGCCTTCTGCCGATGCTCCTGCCTGAAGCTCAGTGAGTGCAACTATTACGTTATCCTTATTATTTATCTTGATATATTCTTTCATAATCACCTGTCCATTCACCGGCCGCGACCGATGCCCTACTACAAGCTGTCACCAAATAACTTTTTCCTTTCACGGCATTCAGGGGGCATTAAGCCCCCGATGCGTGATTTTTATAACTTTTTATGAGAAAAACTTTTCCATTGCCTTACGCATTCCGTCTGCACGGATTACAGTGATGTACTCTGTAATTGCATCTGTAAGACCTTCGATTGCTGATAGATCCTGTCCCCAGAAATCTTCATTTGAGAGAACTGCCTTGGTATACTCAGCAGGCTCTTTTCCACTGTTAGCGGCGAAAAACTCAAGAACAGCCGCATCATCCATAATATTGTATTCCTCACCGTTTCTGTGTCCGATGAGAGCCTTATCGCGAATCTCACTTCCGGTATAGAAAGCCATAAGTGCTGCGATTGAGAAGGTCAGGTGTGAAGGAAGCTTGTGCTCGTTCTTTACATAATCGAGGAAGCTGGGCATACACCTTGCTCTCCACTTTGATACTGAGTTCAATGAGATAGAAAGATGTGCATGCTTTACATAAGGATTGTTAAATCTTGAAAGCACTGCATCAGCAAATTCCATAAGTTCCTGCTTAGGAAGGGTCAATGTGGGAATGACCTCATCAAAAAGAGTGCTCTTGATGAAATTAAGAACAAGCTCATCATTCATTGACTCAAGTACAATATCATTTCCGCAAAGATATGAGGCAAGTACAAATGAGGTGTGCGCTCCGTTAAGGATACGTACCTTTCTCTGCTTGTAGGGATGATGATCCTCAGTAAAGATAACAGGAAGTCCCGCCTCGGGAAGAGGAAGCATTCCGCTTATATCCTTGGGGCTCTCAATAACCCAGAGTGCAAAGGGCTCACCGGTTACAATAAGCTCATCATTATATCCGAACTCATTGCAAAGCTCAGCAGCCTCATCGCGGGGATAGCCGGTAACAATACGGTCTACAAGAGTAGAGGTAAACACACAAGCCTTATCGAGCCACTCCTTGAAGCCTTCCTCAAGCTTCCAGTTGTCAGCCTGCTTAAGCACACATTCTCTTAAGTGAAGTCCGTTGTCATCAATAAGCTCTACAGGAAGCATCACAAGGCCCTTATCCAAAGCTCCGTCGAAATGCTTATATCTCTCATAAAGGAACTTAGCAAGCTTGCCGGGATAGCTCTTGGGAGGATTGAGTTCGATGCTGTCTGATGCATCATAAACAATTCCTGCTTCAGTAGTATTGGAAACAATAAACTGCAGAGTATCAAGCTTTGCGAAATCAGCATACTTCTCATATTCGGTATATGCATCAACTGCATCTGCGACACTGGTAACCACTCTGTTGATCTTCTTGGGTTCTCCATCCACACGTCCTCTGAGCTGAACGGTGTACTGGCATTCCTGATTATGGAATCTGTCGAGATTACCAAACTCAATAGGCTTAACCAGAACAATATCGCCGTCAAACTTTCCTGATTCGTTGGCAATATCAATCATATAATCCACAAAAGCACGAAGGAAATTTCCTTCTCCGAATTGAAGAACCTTAACAGGTCTTTCCACCTTACCGGTCATCTTTTTACTGATTAATTCCATGCATCTTACCTCTCGTATTCAAAAAATTCAAATAATTTGTGTAAGCGTTTACATTTCATATTTTTGCACCAAAACGACAATAAGTCAATGACTCTTTTGGTATTAACATCATTTTTTGACAATTCACCATTACTTGGCCATCTTTTTGTGTATTTTGTCCAAAGAATCGGCCATAAACACTTAGCAACAAATGATAATTTTTTCATAATTTGATATTTGTAATTAGTAAAAAGTGATTGTATAATAGAAAATGTAAATGTTTACATTTGTAAATATGTCAGTGTTTTCGGCATTTTAGTATGTAACCCGATGTAACCGCGGCTATTTGCAGATTGAGCATTTCGAGAACTCATCCGTAAGAGTTTTATGAATTATCAGGTCTTTGTACATTAATAATGAACTTCTTAGTCCAACACGGATGATGACGGTGGTGTATTATGTCATTAACAATCTACGATATTTCCCAAAAAGCGGGAGTATCAATAGCAACCATCTCCAGAGTTCTTAACGGAAGTCCCAAGGTTAAGGAATCTACCAAGAAAAAGGTAATGGATATTATTGAAGAGTACGGATATACCCCCAACTCTTCTGCACGTGCCATGGGCCTTAAGTCTATGAAAACGATTGGTATCCTCTGCGCCGACAGCTCGGATATATTTCTTGCCAAGGCAGTTTACTATCTTGAGCAGAATCTTCAGTCCAACGGTTACGAGTCTCTTCTTTGCTGTACCGGTTACAACCTGGATGCCAAGAAAAATTATGTAGATCTCATCCTGTCCAAGAAGGTTGACGGACTTATTCTGGTGGGCTCTAACTTCATCGGAACCACTGAGGATGAGAACCAGTATGTTATCGACAGCTCCGAGAAGGTTCCCGTTATGATTCTCAACGCTTCCTTCCGCCACGATAATGTTTACAGCATTCTCTGCGATGATATGAACTCAATGTATCGTGCCACAACCTCTATGCTCGGTTCAGGCATCGAAGATATTCTCTATTTGTACAATTCATTATCATATAGTGGTAGAAAGAAGCTCGACGGCTTCAGAATGGCTATGCAGGGTCATCACTCTCCCAACTATGAGGAATTGATTTGTCAGGTTCCCGAGGAATGTTCATCAATGAATGCAATCGTTGCGTACATCGAGGATTTTGCAAGAAGCCATACCTTCCACGGAATAATTGCTTCCGATGATATTCTCGGAGTTGCAGCAGTAAAATATGCAACTTCCAATAATATTTCAATTCCCGACGAGTTGTCTGTTATCGGTTACAACAATTCAATCCTTACCGAATGCTGCACACCGACACTCACCTCTATAGACAACCAGCTTGAGATTCAGACACGTTCACTTGTAAAGACCCTGATTGGAGTTCTCAACGGCAGAGAAATGCCTCAAAAGACCGTATTTTCAGGCGCCCTTATCAAGAGAAATACAACAAAGTTCTAGTTCAAAATGTTTTTATCACTCCTTAAGTTATAAACAGATATAAAAAAAGACAGCTTACTCAGCTGTCTTTTTTTATATCCGTAATTTACTTTTGATATCCGCAATTTATTTTGGGGTTAATTACTTTTGGGCTAATCAATCGCTGCACCTATACGGCGCATCTCGGTATATGCAATAAGATAAGGTCCTACTCCCTTGGCATCGTCCTTTACCACAGGTTCAGACATATAGTAGTCATAGGTACCGGGACGATTATTATTACCGCCAAGTCCGGCCACCAGACAGATTCCGTCAAGATGGATATCTCCTTTCTCATCTACTGTAAGTCTGTCTCTTGTTACTCCGCGGAAGGCCTTGATGCCATATTCGCGGTATTCCTCCGGAAGCAGCCCGAGTCGTGTGCCCTTGAGAAGTGCGTAGGCCATAATAGAGCTTCCGCTGGTTTCTAAATAGTTGCGTTCCATTCCGCCGAAATTAACAACCTGATACCACAATCCGCTCTCGTGCTGATACTTAATCATAGAGCTGCACAGGTCCTTGAACGCATCAGAAAGAAGCTTTCTGATTTCGTTCTCCTCAGGATCTGCTTTTTCATAGGTGTCAAGCAAAGCCATTGAGTACCATCCGATAGCTCTCAGCCAAATATTCTGTGAAAGACCGGTCACCTTATCACACCAAAATGCTTCTCTTGAAGAATCATATGCATGGTAATATAAACCGTTAAGAGGATTTTTCATGATTCTGATAACATTCGCAAACTGATTCTTAATATCCTCATAATGAGCCTTGCCTCCAAAACGGGTATCATACTCCATATAAAAGGGCTGTCCCATATACATTCCGTCAAGCCACACCTGATTGGGATATATCTTCTTATGCCAGAAATTACCCTCTGCGGTTCTCGGCATCTTCTGAATCTGGCTATAGATATTATCCATCGCCTTGCGATACTTCTCTTTACCGGTCAAATCATAGAGTTCAAATAAGGTTTTGCCGGCATTAACGTTATCAATATTGAGTTCATCTGCATTGTAACCGGTGATGCTTCCGTCATCATTAACCTTAAAATCTACAAATCCGTCTGCAAATTCAAGGTATTTCTTATCTCCGGTAATAGAATACATTTCCAGAACCGCCTTAATCATGCATCCGTCAATGTAATCCCATGTAGCCTTTTTACCCTCTCGAATTTTCTCAATATTCCATATAGGATATTCGGGAGTGCTCTTTCTCATAATCATTTCAATGTAATTTTCAATAACGTCCATAACGGCTCCTTTGGAGAATAACTTAATAATATTTTTAGTTTCGGCTTTACGCCGTATTTATCTCATTTATGTTAAAATATTTCCAACAAGGAAAACGTTTCCAATAAGTAAACGCTTCCAATAATCAAAATATTTCGGAGGATAAAATGATAACCCTCAATATATCAAATGATAACAACAATTCAGATTTCAGAACAATCACCGAGGCTCTTGCTTCACTTGATAATAAAAGCTCAGAAGCAGTACAGCTCATGATTGCTCCCGGTATCTACAAGGAAAAGGTAGAGATAACCCGCAGTAACGTCACCCTGTGCGGAACCGGATTTTCAGCATCCGATACCGTAATCACTTATGACGATTGTGCCTTTGCTCTGATGGACGACGGCAGCAAGCGAGGAACCTTCCGTTCCTATACAATGCTTGTAGACGCTTCTGATGTCACCCTCAAAAACCTTACGGTAAGCAACACTTCAGGAAGTGAATTCAGTGCCGGTCAGGCTATTGCCCTGTATTCGGATGGCGATCGCCTTACCTTTGAAGCATGTCGCTTTGAGAGTCGTCAGGATACTGTCTTTACCGGTCCCCTGCCCCCGAAGGAAATCCAGCCCGGCGGCTTTATCGGTCCCAAGCAGTTTGCTCCGAGAATCAATGGTCATCAGTATTTTCATAATTGTTATATCTGCGGCAATATCGACTTCATATTCGGAAGTGCAACCGCTTATTTTGATGAATGCACCATCGAATCAATATCGCATGGTAAAGAGGCCATCCAAGGCTATGTAACCGCCCCCTCTACTCCCGAGGGACAAAAATACGGTTATGTATTCAACAAGTGCAATTTCATTTCTTCACAATGTCCCGACTCAACAGTGTATCTTTCTCGTCCCTGGCGCGAATATGCCAAGGCCGTTTTTATCGATTGCACCATCGGTTCGCACATTCACCCGGACGGATTCCACGACTGGAATAAACCGACCTCGCATGAAAATGCATTTTTCAGCACTTACGGATGCAAAGCTACTTCAGGCTCGGAATTTATACCGCATGCAACTTTTGCAAAAAGCATAGATAATAACGCTTATTCGATATATAATAAAAAAGCTGTGATGGAGCAATAATCCATCCATTTCACCCAACGGAGGTTTTTATGAAAGAAGGCTTTGCAAAATACAGAAAACTGATAATTCTGCTGATACTTCTCGGTCTGGCAATGCTTACCTATGTAATAATCGATAACTACGAGCAGCGTCTGATTGCTGACAGCTACAAGCCGGTAAGCTTAAGCTCCTGCAGCCTGACAGCTATAGACAACGATATGGTCAAGCTCGTCATTCCTGCTGATTATGTATACGGTGCAACTCAGGAGCAGTTAAATGATACTGCCAAGATGCAGGGTTATGATTCCATCACCCTGGGCGATGACAACACCGCTACCTATATCATGACTCAGGAAAAATATGATGAAATGATATCGGTACTCGATGAAAAATCCAGGGCTTCGGTTCAGGCTCTTTCAAAAAACACTGATTACAGTTCAGTCTCATCCATCGAGATTAATGAAGACTTCAACGGTTATATAGTCAAGCTTTCCACCGACGGTTCAGGCTTTAAGGCTACCGAACTCATTGCCGATCTTAGAAGCTATAGCAATATGATTGATGCCTTCAAGGGTAACACCTCTTCCACCATCACTGTTTCAATCATCAATATCAACAACAAGGTTATCGCAACCTACGATGACACTAAGCAATAATTAAATTTCCAAAGAATCATATATATTCTGAATATACTTCCGGGCAGCGACTGCGTTGTCCGGATTTGTATTTTCAAGAGTTGCATGAATAAACGGCTTACTCTTTTTGATAAACCTGAGTATTTCATCATACTTCATACATCCGGTTCCGCAGGCCACGGATTTGAGTTCATCTCCGTCCACCACAAAATCCTTAAGATGTACTACAGCAATATCCTTGCCCAGCAAATTCATCGCTTCTGCAAAGATATCATCCCTATTTTCGTAATTGTTAATATCGAGCAGATTGACAGGATCAAATATTATCTGAAGATTAGGTGAAGCAATTGAATCGAGCACCCTTCTTGCCCTCTTAGGATTGCATACGATATGCTTCGCCACAGGCTCAATCGCAAGAATCACTCCGAATTTTTCCGCATACTCAACTACCGGCTTTAACCTCTCAATAAAAAGCTCGAGTGCCTCCTCAGAATGATTAGCTTCTTCGAATTTATACTCTTCATTTACCGCACCGGTTTCGGTTCCTACCACTCCTGCTCCAAGTAAGGCTGCAAAACGAATATTAGCAAGGTATCTTGCATAGGTTTTTTTCATGGTTTCGGTATTGGGATTTGCGAGATTAAGATAGCAGCCAAGCACTGCGATATCCTGATCATTTGCCGCGAATAGTTTTTTTAAGTATAATGCCAGTCCGGGTGTAAGAGCCGAATTATCTGTAGAATACTCGCTGATTACTTTACCCAATGCGATATGGCCACACTTAAAGCCCTGCTCCTTGGCTATCGCCAATCGTTCCTCGAGGGGCGCCTTTTTAATATCATGTAATCTAATTCCTAACTGCATCCGAATTCTCCATAATCTGAATCAACTTCATCATTTGAATCGTCATCCTCTGAAGCTTCATTATCTGAAACCTCTTGATTATCTGAATCTATATTATGCGAAGCTTCTTAATCATCCGAGATTAACTCAATCGCTGTTTCTTTCAGCAGCTGACAAGTGACATTTCGTCTACGCCTTCCGTAACCACAGGCTCGCCTGTATTGCCGCTAATATTTACCCTGTCGAGAGTTACCTGCTTAACATTGCGGATAAATGCTCCCTTAAGCGAGCATGCCTCCACACCCTCTGACATAGCCGGCACATCGCACTTAGGATTTTCAGCATACGTAACATTTACGCGCCTCATTATCAGCTCCTCGATTTTTTGCTCCGGCAGGCCTTCAATATACGCTGCTGCCACATGGCAGTTGGTTGCATCAATATTCTCAAATTCAAGTCGCTTTATAAGAGGGGTTCTCTCATCCACAGGGAAGACTTCTCTGCTCTGAACATACTCTGTCTTGCCATCAGGGTCGCAAAAATAAAAGCTGTTAACAACAAAAGGAGTCATTACGTGATCCATTTTTATATTCCTGAAGATAATGCGATCAAGCACCGCATCTCTTCCGCGTCCGCGTCTTGTCTTGATTCTGAGTCCTCTGTCGGTATGTGAAAAGACACAATCCTCCACTGTGAGATTTTTTACACCGCCGGCCATTTCGCTTCCGATAGTAACAGCGCCATGACCATTCTCCATCAGGCAATTGTGAATTCTGATGCTCTCAGAAGGCTTCTGATGCTTACGTCCCATATAAATCTTGCCCGACTTGACCGCAATGCAGTCATCTCCGAGTGAAAATCTCACACCGGCAATCTCTACTCCTCTGCAGGACTCGGGATCAAGTCCGTCTGTATTAGGCGAATCAAACGGATTGAGCACACTCACATTGTAAAATCCAAGGTCCTCACTGAAATAAGGATGAATCGTCCATGAGGGCGAGTTCTTAAGTGTGAGCCCCTGCATAACTACTTTTTTGCACGAATTAAGGAAATACAATCTGGGTCTGTATGCGCCGTTCATCTGCTTAGGCTTGTCCCACCAGTCAGCCTTGGAAGCACAGCCATCCAGCACGCCCCTGCCGTAGATACATACATTCTCCACTTCCACGCCGCTGAGAATTCCGGTATACATAGGAAGCGGATTGCCCTCCCAGGTACCAAAATTGAATTCTGCGTTACCATCGGTAGAAGGAAGCATGGCAGGAAGCATTCCGTGTCCTGCTCTCACAGGCAGTGCCCTGAGTACAGCATTCTCCGCAATTTCCAAATTTATATTACTTTTTAAGAACAATGACGAAAATCTGTATACACCCGCATCCACAAGAACTCTTCCGTCTGCCGGGCAATTAAGAATAGCCGCCTGAAGGCAGGCTGTATCGTCAGTCTCTCCGTCTCCCACAGCACCAAAATCTCTTGCTCTGAGAGTTACACTTTCATATTTTGTATCAAAGCTTACCTGACCGGCCTGTGAGCCATCTGCACTCACAACAGTCAGTTCATATTTTCTTGACGGAATCAGGCCGAATACGCTCTGAACCACTGTATTTTGAGACTCGGTCTTCTTACCGTTTATATATACTTCAAAGGGCTGATTTGTCTCGTATTTACCCGCACCTGCTATCTCAAAGCTCATGCTTCTGGCAGACACGAACAGCACCTTAAGCTGAAGTCTTTCTTTACCCTCTATATCGATATGTACGCAGTCATCCTCTTCAAACCACTCCCCGAGCAGGAAATGCTTTTGGATGCCCCATTCCACCAATTTTTCTACATTTTCCAATGAAGAATAGTTCTCTCGAACTATTTTTACAAATCTGTCTGCAAGTGCTCGGTAATGCTCATAAATCTGAAAATCCATGAGGTCCAAAACCTGCTTCAATGCAGCTGCGTAAGCATTCTTGTCCTCATCCTTCAGAGCATCAAAATTAACCGCCAGCATTGTCTCGGTTATCTCGATATATTTATCCTTTTTACCTTCCTCAGCCTGAGCTTTCATAAGGTCCGGCATATTCTTAAAATCGTTCATCGCTATCCTCACAGTCACCTTGTAATCATCTTCACGTCACATGCTTTTTCTTAACCTTCGGCTTCCATTTTTTCCACACGCCGCTGAGGTACAATACAAGCAGTATGACTGCAGCAATACCATTACTTACAACAACCGCATACCATATACTGCGCACGCCCATATGGAGCACGTATTCGCATATGTACAGGGTACCGAATCTAAAAATCCACAATCGAGAAATATCAACCGCCATCGGCACTGTTGTTCTCGCCATTCCCTTGAAAAATCCGTTAACGCAATCATGCACTCCGTTGGCAAAGCACCAAAATGCCATAATGCTCAAAAATTCCGATGCCATACCTATTACCTCGGGATCCTCGGTAAATATTTTCACCACACTCCGCGAAACAGGTGCTCTGGAAAGAACAAATCCTCCCACCAGCAAAAATGCCACCGCCATCGCCGAAGATATCAGCGTTGCCTTCTGTGCTCTCTTTATCTGTCCCGCTCCATAGTTTTGTCCTACGATAATGGCTGTTGCAGAGCCGAGACCGGATGAAGGAAGTGATATTATTCCGTTTATCTTGTTGCCTATTCCATAGGCTGCCATAGCCTGCTTGCCGTAGGCAAATACATTCCTGCTAAGTATCAAAAAGCCAAGCTGCTGTACGCTTCCACCGATAGCGCTGGGCAACCCCACAGTCACAATCAGTACCAGCTTTTCTCTTTCAAACTTGAGCTTTTTTAAGTCAAGATATACCAGTCGCTTGCGATTGTGTAAGGCAACAAACGCAATAACCGCACAAATCATTTTAGAAAAAACCGTTGCAAGAGCCGCTCCCGCAGCCCCCCAATTAAGTACCACCATCAGTATCGGATCAAGGAACAGATTGAGTACAATTCCAAGCAGATTAAGAAGCATCGGTGTCAGGGTATCACCTTCGGCCTGATGCGATGAGGTATACATATTAATCGTAAACAAAAAGGGCATATCGAGAACTACCAGCTGCAGATATGTCTTGGCATATCCGAATATCTCATCCTCTGCGCCCAGCCAGGTTACTATATTTCCTGCTGTCAACGAGCAAATTCCGGCGCAAAAAACAGAGAAAATTATGGCACAGGCAAAAATCTGATTTGCCATCGATCTGGCTTCTTCATCCCTCTTCGCTCCAAGGTACTGCGATATCAAAACAGAACCGGCCACAGTTATTCCCGAACCGAAATTAACAATCATATTCTGCATGGGAGTAACCAGATTTATCGCTGCCAGCTCTTCTGTACCCAGCTTACCGATCCAGTAGGTATCAGTGAGGTTGTACATTGTCTGCAAAAACGAATTGATAACAACCGGAATGGACAGGATAAATATAGTTTTTAACATATTGCCGTTTAATATCTCGTCACGGCTCATTTTTTTCATTGTTAAATCCTCAAGGTTATTTCATCTCAAAGGGAAGACTTACATCCTCCTTAGCGAGCACAATCTCCTCGCCCAGTTCTCTCATTTCTGCCACCACTTCATCATATGTCTTGAAATCAAGCAGAATATCTGCATATACTCCGCCAAGCTTTTTGAGTCCCTCAGCAATATATGATGCATAAAGAACCGCTCCGTGATAATTAAGATGAGTATGGTCATCCTTGCCCAAAGGGAACTTCGGATATATACCGGGCTGAACATAAACATGCAGTTTTCTGGCCTCAGCAGGTCCTATATCCGACAAAAGCTTTCTGCTTCTTGAGTATAAATCGACCACCGGAACATCAAGTCGCTGAGCAGTGGCAACTGCAGCCTTGATATATTCGCCGTGTTCACCGGGACCAAGTTTTCCCTGCTCATCAAAGCAGCATCTCTCAATAGAGGTTATAATCACCGGATACGCGCCTTTGTCACGAGCAACATTTACGAATTTCTCAAGATTCTCCGAGTAGCTGCCGAACGGCTCGGTATATCTTGCAGAATCCGTGATTTTCTCATCATTATGAGCAAACTGTATAAAAAGGAAATCGCCCTCCGAAATATGATTCGCAATATCCTCTAGTCGCCCCTGGTCAATGAAGCTCTTTGTGGACCTTCCATTCACCGCCTTGTTCTCAATCCTTACCGTCGGATTAAGGAACAAATGCATCACCTGGCCTATTCCGCACTGAGGATAAGTCAGGATTGAATTATACTGTACGGTCGAATCGCCCGCCCAAAAAATTGTAGGCATGAGAAAACCTCCGTTCGCGTCTGCTCGAAATAATATATTTATTAAATTTCCAAAAATGTAACCCCTTACATACATTTTTATGTTATCATTTTATATGCGAAAAGTAAACTAAAAACATCCGGAAATGATATAATAATTTCAATACAATTTCCTGTTGCGATTACCCTAAAAATCGGAGAAAACATTAATGATAAAATATGCTGCACCCGAAGAAAAAGGATTATCATCCGACAATATTCTTGCATTCTGTGATAAGCTCAAGGCACATCACATTCCCATGCACAGTGTTATTCTGTACAAGGATGATTCCATTGTAAGTGAATGCTACTATTCTCCGTTTAAAAAGGGTGAGCTCCACAGAATGTTTTCTATCAGCAAAAGTGTCACTGCACTTGCAATCGGCCTTCTGGCAGATTCTGGCAGATTATCGCTCGATGATAAAATCGTCACCTATTTTCCCGACAAGGTGCCCTCACCCTGCCATAAGTGGCTGGCCGATATGACAATCCGCGATATGCTGATGATGCGCACCTGTCATGTCAAGTCAACCTACAATAAGTTCGACTTGTCTTCCGACTGGGTCGGGTCATTTTTTAATACAGTTCCTACTAAAAAAAGCGGAACTGTTTTTCATTACGACACCAGCGCTGCCCATGTGCTTGCTGCATTAACAGAGCGGCTTACAGGCACTGCCCTGTGGGACTATTTCCGTGACACCCTCCCCGAATTAGAGCTCTCCGAGGGCTCATATATACTCAAGGATGGTCAGGGTGTATCTATGGGCGGAACCGGTTTGGTTGCAACCACCGATGATTTGTTAAAAATAGGAATCCTTTTATTAAACGATGGCAGCTACAACGGGAAACAGCTCATTTCCGCAAAATACATACGTGAGGCAACCTCGCTGCTTACACACAACTGTGTAGCCTCTCCTCTTCCTTCTGAGGGCAGCGGATACGGTTATATGATTTGGCGCACCGAACGCAATGGCTTCGTATGCTACGGTATGGGCGGTCAGCTGATAATAGTCCATCCCCAATATAGAATTATTCTGATTACCACCGCTGATACCCAAGGGTTATCCGGAGCAAATCAGCTGATTTACAATACCTTTTACGACGAAATTCTTGACAAGCTTCCTGAGAAACTTCCAGATGCTTGTCCCGGCTCCGACGCCCCCGCAAATGCTTCATCCTTAAACAGATTAAGAGAATACGAAGCTACTGCTCAATTAGAAATTGCGGCGCCCCCTGAATCATTTGCATCAGATAGCTCTTGCAAATGCAGCTTAAAGCAGCTTAGTACGGGCAAATTTCACGAATACACCTTTACGGATTCATCATACTTTACCGGTATAGAGCTAATGCTTCCCGATATAAACGACGATAATTCCGAAGGAATGCTTACACTTAAGACACGTGACGCTAAGCTGCCCTTTCCCTTTTATCTCGGTCGTAATAAAGCTGATATTTTACCCGGCTATAACTATAAATGCTATTCATCGGGTTACATTCTCGATGAAAGCACTTTATATATAAAAACATCTATAATAGACTCAATTGTAGGTTCAATTCATTTTGAGCTGTATTTTGGAGATAATGATGTAACAGTATTCATCAAAAAGATCGAAGAAACCATGCTCAATGAATTCAATGCCACACTTTATGGAGTAAAAAATGAGAATTGAATTAAAACCGGATGAATCATCCGACATCGACAAAAAAGAGCGAGGGCCATCTGAAGATTATATGACTCCGGTCACAGATATGTCCGGTGATCACGAAAGAATCATCAACCCGATGAAGGGGATGACCCTCGGGCAGAAAATTAAATATCTGACAACCTACTACGGACTAAAGGTATTGGCAATCACAGCCTTAATCGCTGTAACAGTTGCACTTATAGTCAATTACTTCACTCACAGGGAAGCGGCGGTGCGACTGATTTTATTAAATCACTCCTTCAATTCCGAGGAGCAGGCCGATACCCTCAAGGCAACAATGGACGATTACCTATCTGCCAACGGTTACAGCAGCAAGGATTTTGTAGAAATCAATTCCGAAGTTCGATATTCCACAGAAGATAAAAACACCGATTATCTGGATGTTCAATCACTGATGGCTCTGGTCGCAACCAAGAAATATTCCGGTTTCCTCGCTGATGAATATATGTTTACCTTCTATGGCAATTCGGAATACTACCGTGACATCACCCTTCTTCTCACAGACGAGCAATTCAAAGCCTTCGAAGAAAGCGGTAATATTATCTACGGCAAGAAATATGTGGACGGTTCGCTTTATCCTTGCGGAATCAGACTAACAGCCGATAACTGCAGATGGATATCCTACACCAACTACACTACCTGCTGCTACGGAGTATTGTTCGGTGATATGTCTGATGCGGAGGCCTTTGAGCTGACACAATATATCCTGAATTATTAGATTAATAAGTCCGTTTTGCCCTATTAGTCAAATAATCAG
>JAKSRU010000043.1 GCA_024403475.1 Lachnospiraceae bacterium
ATCTTCATGCCGGCCTTAGCCATAACCTTCTTGGTAGAAGCAACAGGTCCGATACCCATAACCTCAGGGCGAACACCTGCAAGAGCACCTGCAACGAAGGTAGCCATGGGCTTGATTCCAAGCTCCTTAGCCTTCTCCTCAGACATAACAACAACTGCTGCTGCACCGTCGTTGATACCTGAAGCATTACCAGCGGTAACAAATCCATCGGGATTGATAGGACGAAGCTTAGCAAGTCCCTCGATAGTAGAACCTGCACGAGGTCCCTCATCTACCTTGAACTCAACCATTTCCTTCTTCTTCTTTACCATAACGGGAACGATTTCCTCGTCGAATGCGCCTGCTGCCTGAGCTGCTTCGCACTTCTGCTGGCTCTTAAGAGCGAACTCATCGAGCTCTTCTCTGGTAAGTCCCCACTCACGGCAGATATTGTCTGCGGTAGTGATCATGTGATAATTGTTGAATGCATCCCAAAGAGCATCGTTAACCATGGTATCAACAAGAGTACCATTGTTCATTCTATAACCATAACGTCCCTGCATTACAGCGTAAGGAGCCATTGACATGTTCTCCATACCACCTGCAACAACGATATCAGCATCGCCTGCCATGATCATCTGAGCTGCCTGGTTTACGCAGTTAAGACCTGATCCGCAAACAACGTTCATGGTAACAGCGGGAACTTCGATGGGAAGACCTGCCTTGATAGTAGCCTGACGAGCTACATTCTGTCCCTGTCCGGCCTGGATTACACAACCCATGTAAACCTGATCAACCTGCTCGGGAGCAACGCCTGCGCGCTTAATAGCTTCCTTAATAACGATAGCACCAAGCTCTGCAGCGGGAGTAGTAGAAAGTGAACCACCCATGGTGCCGATTGCTGTACGACAAGCACTAGCAATAACAACTTTTCTTGCCATTTCGAAATCCTCCATTTCGTATTAAAAAATTGATTAAAAAATATTGTTTGTTGTGATTGTTATTTTTTTCACACTCTGTCAGAAATTGTATCATAATGCACGATTTTTTGCAACGACAAATACTTGTATGCGAGCTATCAAAATGTACATATTTTGATAAATAAAAGAGGGTATTCTTTAGTAAAATCGAATACCCTCTCAACTTATATTAATTCCAATATAAATTCTGTTCGTAACGCAAGCCGCTCGTCAGCCACAATGAATGTGTCCGACGTTGGCCGGTCTTAGTGACTGTGTCCGCCGCTATGTCCGCCGCCGTGGTGTCCGCCGCCGTGGTGTCCGCCACCATGTCCGCCGCTCGATGAAGAACGGGGTGAATAAGTTCTTGAAGTACTTACATATCTTGCCTGGGCATCAGACTTTTCAACAAAGCTGATTGCTCCGGCTATCATTTCGTCATATCCTGCATACTTAAGTGAAGACTTCTTGCTTACATATAAGTAGCAAACAATAAATCCGATGAACAAACCGATAAAGGCATTGCAGATATACTTCATGGGTTCTGCAATTGCTCTGCCCTGCAGAAGTCTCTCGCACTGGTCAAAAGCAATATGTGCAGCCTTATAATACTGCTCTCTTGCAGAATATGTATAAATGTTGTCGGTGATTGAATTCTGTTTTGCAACAGTGATGGTCTTTCCGACTTTACCCTGTGAATAAATCAAATCATACTCATTGTCGCAAACATATACTATAGCACTGTCATAATCACCAAAGTATTCGTGAGCATAATATCTTGCGAGACCATCCGAATATGACATTGAATAGTTATAATTATTCTCATCTGTAATATAAATTACATTTGAATACACAAGAAGATCCTTCATCTCATCGATAAGATCGGCCTCTTCCGAATCGGTAAGATAATCGCCACCGTCAAATATATATGCCTCATAGCCGGTCGATGAGTCCTTGGCATACTGGTCAGCCTCATATTTTTCATAAGCCTTAGCATTAAGAGCTGACGAAAAAATGACTGCAGATGCAACAGCCGCTGCTCCAACAGCAAAGCCGGCGTTCTTTATGTGGTTTACATAATTAGAAATTGCTTTCATTCTCGTCACCTCCTCTCTTGCCAAACTGCTTGGGAAGTCGTCTTGTCAGCTTGTTGTGAATAGACACAATGTCCCAAATGCAGGTGAGCAGAAGAATCATTACCGCAAAAATGCAAACATAATAAATAATATCTATATAAGGATTGATAATTGCCAAAAGTGCAAGGCATCCGATTGCAATAAGCGGCTTAACAAGTACCTTGGCCTTTTCCTTAAAGGGCTGCTTGAATACAAGTCTCTTACGCTTAAATTTGGCAGAGGTTTTTCCGCCGGTTACCGATGCTGACACGCATCCTGCTACAATCATAAGCACACAACCAGCTAAAATACACATACAGGTCATGCCGACACGTCCAACCTCTACAAACAGATATGCGGACATAAAGCAAATTATTCCTATAGTTCTGATGACTGACGCTGCACTGCTTACTGTTTTAATTGTTTCCTTCTTAGCCTTCTTCTTCGCAGCCATAGTTTCAGGCATTGCTTCTTTTCTGGTGCTTCTGAGTCCCGCATCATCCAGATAATGAGTTCTGGTATAAAGCTGATTCATAGCTCTATTGGCTATATTGTAAATAACAATTGCGAATACTGCTGCCACAAACGCAAGGTGAAGCGGCTTGGGAGTAAAGAACAAATCCAAAATAAACATAAAAGGAATTGCCAAAATAAGCGATCCGAAAATGTACTTTTTATAATCAATCGGAATATCTGCACTAACCTTACCGGTCTGACCGTTCACAACTGCATAGCTTACATATCCCTTACTGTAATTTGCAAGGAACCATACGGGGAAGTATGCCATATCAGCCTTTTCAATTTTGAGCATAGAACTGATGCTGTCAAGCGAAGGTGATGCCGAATATCCGGCATAAGTACGGTCTGTTAAAAGCTTGCTGGCAATATCAGCAGAAATAACCTCCTTGGCCTCATTCTCATATACACCTGCCTCTACATCAGCAGTGTCAGCATAGAAGCCGCTGAGATAACCGGCTGAAAAGCCCTGGCATTCCTTAAAATCATAAGGAGCAAGCGACTGGCTGAGTTCATCGGCAAATGCTGCAGAAGCATCAAAACTTACACCGTTACTGTGTGAGCGAACATAAGCAGAAAGGTCATAATGATCGGTAACAATATAGTCACCCGTTCTGTGTGACTTTTGACCCTTCATATGAACCTCGCCTTCCATTCCCATGTTATATACCCAGTAAGGCATATATATTCCTCTGAAACGCTCAACGGTATCATTTTCTCTCATGCTCTTGGGAGCAAATATCGCACCCTTAACATATTTACTGTAAATCTCCTGGCACTGCTTCTTTCCCTTCTTAAAAGGAATAACATACGAAGGCGCCTTCATTGTAAGTGTGCGCTCTTCGAAGACAACTGAAGAACCGCAATAGTTACAAAATGTAGCAGCGGTATCATCATCACTGATAAGCTCCGCGCCACACTGAGGACAGGTATAAACCTTTGCCTCAAAAATGCTGCTGTTCTCAAGTCGCACTCTCGACTCAGGCGATACTATCGCTGCCTGAAGATTTTTAGGATCCGCTGTTTGGTCACAGTAATCACATTTGAGCAACTGCAACTCAGGATCAAAGCGCATATTTGCGCCACATCCCGCACAATTAATCATCCTATTCTCCCTCCTTTGCTTCGATTGGTTTTAGTATTCTCCGCCCCTGAAATACCACGAAGCACTCTTTAGTTTTTATAGGCAGATAAAAATCTATATACCAAGCACTTCTCGCAGTCCCCGACCACTTATGCATTGATACAAATTTAATTCCGGGGTAACATTCCCCTCTATTACCTCTAAACGGTAATCGTCAGTCACCGCTATATCCCATCCGACCAGTCTGCACTCCGGCACCACGCACGCCAGTTCCAGTGCCAGCTTCTTAATTTCCGCCCAGCACGGATTCCTAAAGCCCAATATACTTGCCCCTGTATCCGGATGAATATCGTAAACCCGTCCGTCAGTCGCCTCTACCTCTGCTGCCGTCACTGTACCATCCCCGATATCAACAGCAGCCCATATTGCAGCCTCATCATGATTATCCACAAAACTGTCCTTTTGTCCGAACTGATTTACCGCAAATAGAATAACAGGTTCCCCGCTGTCGGTAATAAAGGTAGTTACCCTAACAGTATTTAGGCTTTTAGGATAGATAGTGCTATATTCTGCAGCCTGATAAACATATTCCTCGGCAACATACTTTTCAGCCTTCAATCTATCAAACTCGCTCGCTATAGCATCAGCATCCGAAGCATCAACTATTTTTATTCCCAACCCGGCATACATATTTACAGGTTTGAGCACTACTTTTTTATGGCGTTTACAAAATTCAAAAAAATCTTTTTCGGAGCAATCCTCCAAAAAGATTATTTCGCGGTTCATATAATTCGAAGCAGGAGTTTCAGTAAATCTTTTGTAAAACTCTTTTTTATCATTAAAGATATATCTGAAGCGGTCATCATTAAGCTGCTTTTCCCTATCCCACAACTCATCTTCCGTAGCCAAAGCCTCTATTTGATCAGCCTTCATTTCCTGCATTCTGTAAAACAGGAAGTCGTCAAAGCTCCATCGCTTTTGCAGTTCCTTCGAAAGTTTTTTGTACTTGATACGATTCAGCATTAACTCTCCCCCCGAACAATGTATTCATTATACAGGAAAAGCCCCTTTATTAATACCGCTATATATGCAAAAAATAATAATTCATTTGCAGAACCACAGCAAAATAAGAACCCCGAAGCATTAACCTCGGGGTTCATGTAAACTTTATTCAATTTGTAAAGAAGAAAAAATCTTATACTTCAGGCTCGATGAGTCCGTAGGTATCGCCCTTTCTCTTATATACCACATTAACCTGATCGGTCTCTGCATTGATGAATACATAGAAGTTATGTCCGAGAAGCTCCATCTGTACGCATGCATCTTCAGGATACATGGGCTTAATCTCAAACTTCTTTGAACGGATGATCTTAATCTCTTCATCATCTGCATAATCATTATCGATAAACTGCTGAGCAAAGGAAGCTGCTGCCTGCTCTCTCTCAACAATCTTTGTCTTATACTTCTTAAGCTGACGCTCAATAATCTCTTCAACAAGATCAATTGATACATACATATCACTGCTGGTCTGCTCAGAACGAATAATGCTTCCCTTTACAGGAATTGTAACCTCTATCTTCTGTCTCTCCTTTTCAACACTAAGGGTTACATGAATCTCGGTATCTTCGTTGAAGTATTTATCAAGCTTTCCAAGCTTATCTTCAACAGCTGCCTTAAGTCCCGGAGTTACCTCAATATTTCTTCCAATAATAACAAATTTCATATACATCATCCCTTTCTTTGGAATATTGTATAGACATCATAACACAATTATTGTAATTTTTCAACAATGAAACGATTTGAATACTAAATTTTTTGTAAATTTTGTATGAAAGCAAGAATTCCTCTCAAAATCAGGTGTATTTCGAAATTGTATAAATTTTCTGACAATTTCAAAAATTTACTGACATTGTGCATATTCTCCAAAACCTATGTTCGCTATTTGCCGTGAATAAAAGTCGCAGATTTACATAATTTTACGTGGATATTGTGTATAACTTGGTGTATAACACGGTTTTATTGCATTTGAGGGCTTTCTGATGTGGATAACTTAAATTTTCAAAAATTGTAAAAATCACTTGCATGCAAAATACTTTGTGTATATTTTACAAAAAAGGTCATTTACAGCATTTTTGTATAAAAATCTTCGTATTAAAATCATAAAAAAAGAAGGAAGAACTTAACCATCATTAAGTGCTTCCTTCGTATTATTTAATGTATTATTTTATGTATTATTTAATGTATTTATTCTAGCAAACCCAAGCGATTAAAATAATCTTCTGATTCCGACCATATCCATGAAATCTATACCGGTAATGCATATACCGAGTCTGGAATTTGCTGCATGTACTATCTGTCCGTCTCCGATATATATTGCCACATGGCCGTTGTACACAATCAGATCTCCGGGTTGGGCATTCTCGATTCCGTCCACCGCAGTACCATATGTGGCCTGTGACAGCGATGAATGAGGAAGTTCCACCCCGTACATTCCGTATAATGTCATTGTAAAGCCCGAGCAATCTGCTCCTGAAGTAAGACTGGTCCCGCCCCATACATACGGATTACCGACAAACTGTGTAGCGTAAGCAACCAATTCAAGGCCCCGCTCGTACCCGTCTTCAGAATAGCAATATGCGAAAGTCTCCTCGCACGAATCAACCTCAGCAACCTCAAACGTTTCAACCGCATTTTTCTCAAGCAATTCTACTGCTTTCGATTCTACAGTTTCGATTACTTCTATTACTGCTTCAGCCGTTTCCGCATCAGCACCTTCAATCGATTCAGCTTCTGTAACTGCCAATTCTGCAGTATCGCCTGCACCATATATCAGCTCATCAATATCCGCCAACAGTCTGGGTTCAAATGCATCGGCTTCTATCGGCCTGAGGTACTCATAAAATGCATCATCGCTTTGAGCATATTCTTCTGACACCATCGAAGCAGTAATACTGTTCTCAGTCTCATAAGCTTTGTCCGTCGATATATCCGGAGTGATTCCCGATATGCTTCCGGCAACCATAGCTGCAGTACTCAATGCACCTATTCCCGTATTCCGTATTAACTTTCCATACACCGGTAAATAATGTTTCATTCGAAAAAAATGCGATGACTCCGCCGTTACTTCGACAGAATCATCGCCTTAACAGTAGAATATTGTAAATATATTACAATTGTTACAAATTTGTTACAAATGAAATATATCACATTTTTCCTACATAAATCAATATTTTATTCTGAAATAATACTTATCATGTCAGCAATTACCCATACACCGTTAACATATACGTAATAGTATGTGCTGTTGGTGGTATCAACTCTGACATCTCCGGTTCTGGTAAGTGTCATGCTCTTATCAAAATATACATTAACCTGGAAAAAGCTGTCACTGTACTGAATATACTCTGTAACGGCTTCATTTGAGAAGGTAGGTGTAGCATGTCCGCTGTACATCCACATATCATGGAGACGATAATTCTCAGCCAAGGTCAGATAGTCTGAATCCTCAGGGAACATATATCTGATTCCATTGATAGAATTATGTGCATTTGCAAGGTCTCCTGAGAAGAAATTCGAATAAACCTTTGCATTGTTGAGCACATACTCTGACATTTCAGCAGAAATCTGAGATGTAGCATATCCTGCAGTATAGGTTGAACCATTCGCCTCAACTGATACCTCAACGCCATTTGCATCACATATTTTAACGCTGGGCTTAGTCATTAATCCGTTGATTGCATACTTTGACTTGGTAGGCACTGTGACATAAGCAGATGCATATTCAAACTCACTGTAATTTGAGCTTTCTACAAACTCTCTGTCATCAACTGCCACACCATTAACATATGCAGTAAAGGTATTAGGAATTTCGATCACAAGTCCCTCGTCTCCCATCTCATAGATAGGTGTGATTGCTTCTACCTTCCAGGTAGTCTTAGAAAGAATCATCATAAGAGGTTCTGTCTCTGCAGCAACAATTTTTGCATTAGCAATAACCTCTCCATCCGCGAGAATATCATATATGGGAGCCTGAGCATCATAGCTCTTGGCATTTTCCTGATATGTAATAGCCTTGCCCTGAATATTTGCAGCAAAGGTATCTCTGTAGATGTTGCCATCCTCAAATCTCGAACCCGAGCTTGCAAAATCCATAGCGCTGATATCGCCGGCAGCTATCTTTTCAACAATGCCATCCATCACAACACTTGACTGTGATTCATTGTAAATATTTAAGTCCTTTATAATGACTGTATTAATAAATACAACCCAAAAGATAATGTATGCTACAGCCAAAAGACCGAGCACAATCCAGAAGGATGATATTTTAGATCTGTTTCTGCTCATTTATCAATCCCTCCTTTCTACTACGAATGCCAGAGGCAGTCTCCATGAGGAGTTCGCATAGTAAAGAGTTACTGATGTCATTTCGTAGTTGCCGTCATAATACATTGAAGATGAGCTACCGCCATCCATATTTGCCGCATTTACAGCACCATATTCCTGCATGATTGATACAAGGTCAGCTGCAGTAGCACCGAGGTGTCCGCTTGCGCCTCTACCGTCAGTTACAAGAATAAGCACAGTTCCGTCAGCCTTCTGTCCGATAACAGTTCTGGGGTTTGCACCTGAACCGCTTCCGCTGAGAGGAATTGATTCACCGTTAATGATAAGCTTTGCGAAATGGTTGTCGTCACCATCAGCAATATCCTTGAAGGTTACACAGTCACGAATCTGCAGCTCCTCAACAAGATCCTTGGCCTGCTGAGCAGAAAGTCCGCCAACATCTCTGATAATCAGAATGTTGTCAGTATTAAATCCGATAAGCACATCACCTGCCTGTGGATTGTTGTACTGAATTTCTCCGTCACATACAACGATTCCCTTGGGATGTCCACCCTTGTTACTGTCTGACTGATACTCGCCGCCGTTTACTCCGGCAAGATAATTTCCGTTCTCTACAAACTCATCAAGACACTGACCGTATTCAGCCCAGCTTCCGTTATAAATGGTAGAAAGCTTAACTCTTGAAGGGTCATTGATAATCATCATCTTGGCATAATATGTACGTCCGGTAAGCTCGATAAGCTCAAAGCCGTTGATGTCAAAATCATTTGCGCCGTCTCCGCTTCCGTCCTCAGTGCTTCCGCCAATGGTAATAAGATCGGTATCAAGCTCTGCATCAAGAGTACCCATACTGTTCTGTCCGGTGATAGCAACAATCTCTTCCTCTGAAAAGAAAAGCTTGTTCAAAAACTTCATCTGTCCGGTCTCCTGAATAGTAGAAACAAACAGGTTCTTTGCAGCCTCACTGGGTCCCTTGCAAATGGTACGCATTGTAAAATACAAGCCGCCGACAGTGATGAGCACAAACACCAGTAAAGCTATTACAAATCTTCCGATAACCTTACCGACTGTAAGTCTCTTGGATTTTGATCTTTTACCGGTTCTGCCCGACATCTCTTCTCTTACCTCTCTGGGAGCATCTGCTCTGCTTGTACGCGAGCTGTTGCTTCTTCTGTTAATCATACTGCTGTCAAGTTCCTTGGCAGACTTTCCTGAAGAGCTTGTGCTGCGTGAATATCCGTTGCTTCCCTTAAAAGCATAATCGTCCAGATTTTCGTAGGTCAAATCATCGTCATCATCAATCTCGTACACGCCTTCCGAATCATCAGAAGCCTCATATGCATACTCTACATACTCGCCTCTCTCATCGTAGTAGCCGCCTCCGAGATAATTGCCCTTTTCATCATAATAAGCCAGAGCATAGCTTCCGTATTCATCGTAATATCCTTCTACATAATTACCATTATCATCGTAGAAGCCGCCGATATAATTACCGTTATCGTCGTAATATCCTTCTTTGCTCATAAATTCCTCACATCTTTATCAATATCTTTGCCCTTCCGCGCTTATCAGCAGAAGCAATAATCTATCCTCTGAATACCCATCTTTGCTGAATCTGATAGCTTCCAAGGAAAAGGATTACATCAACAACCGGCTTGGCAATGAACTTAGCAACAATTGTCTCAGGTCCGAATAAAAGAGCTATCAAATATACTCCGCCGTATGCCAACGCAGCCTGCACGCAAGCCAACAAATAATACTTCCACACAGTCTTTTTCATAGAAGCATTAGACTGGAATACAGCCTTCTGATTAAGTATATAATTCACGATTGATGAAAGTACTCTTGCAATGATTGTTGCAGCCAGCATCTGCACCTCGAGTGACATACTTCCCGTATTCACACTTCCCTGGCTCAGCGCAATCAAAAGCGAATACAATCCGATATCAAGCACACAGCAAATAAGCGAGCTCAAGGTGTACTTAAAAATAAACTTAAGAATAATTCTGTATATCTTTATCGAATCCAAGAACGGATTAAAATGTGTCGATGCATTTTCCTCGATATATACAGTTTCAATCTTTTCTTCTACCCACTCGATTTTTGACTTGTGAAGAGCAAAAAACATCTCTGTCTCATACTCAAATCTCTCACCCTTAGTCTTGATGAGTAATTCCAAATACTGTCTGGGAATAGCACGAAGTCCTGTCTGTGTGTCAGATATTTTCATTCCGCAGAAAAGTCTGAATACACGGCTTGTGGTTTTGTTACCGAATCTGCTCTTGGGCGGAACGTTAGGCTCATCAAAATCTCTGCAGCCCAAAACCACCTTATCCTTTTCGGCAATCATACGTTCAGCGCATTTAAGTATATCCTTGGGTGTGTGCTGATTATCACCATCTACGGTAATGACACCCTCTGAATTCGGACGATTTTCAAGCACATACTGAAAAGCAGTCTTAAGACCACGTCCTTTTCCCTTATTAACCTCATGTGTGAGCACAGTAACCTCTTTATGCTGTGCTGCTTTTTCAAAAGGCTCTAAATGGTCATCATGACTTCCGTCATTTACGATGACAATATCTTTGAAACCTTTTTCAATCAATCCATCAACCACCAGATTAAGCTTTTCATCCGGATCCAATGATGGCAGTACTATTGTAACATTCATACTACTCTCCAAATGTATGCATTCTGCAAACAATTAATATACAACTGCGACTCAGTTAATTTGCGAATGCGCATAATAACCCATAATTATTCACATTATATCACATGGGCTATTGCCTAGCAAAACAATTTTGCCTATAATCATACAGACAGATTTACATTCTTTTATGTATTTTTCACACCGATTTACGAGGATTTTGATGATTAATCGCGACAACAACCTAAAACCTGACAACTCAAATAATGCGAATTCAAAATTCAAGTCTGCTTTCACACTGAGGCTCCCGGCTCAGATTCTTGCAGTAATTGCATGGATAGCAGTGATGGTACTGATTGCATGGTTTTCGGCGCAGCCTGCAGATGAATCCACGGCTCAATCACATACAGTCGGCACCATCATCTGCAAGATAGTGATCAAGGATTTCAAAACCTTTACTCAGGCTCTCCGTCAATACTATATCGAGATGGTAGATAAATTTGTAAGAAAAGGAGCTCATTTTACCGAGTATGCTTTTTTAGGAATTTTAAGCTGCGCAGTAATGAATTTCAGTCTTAAATCCGCAGCCGATAAAATGCTTCAGTATGCCAAGGAAAAAAACTTCCGTAAGCTGATGTCTATCCTGCTCTTATTTATCATTCCGGTTGCTTGGTGCTGTCTTTACTCTGTCACAGACGAAATTCACCAGCTATATGTGGAAGGAAGATATGCATCCGTTTCCGATGTCCTGATTGACACCTCCGGAGCAGCCTTCGGAATACTTATCATTCTTCTAATACGTTTTATTGCAAACCGTATAAAAAAGCATAATGCACAGAAAAAAACTTCAACCAAAAACAGCTGATAAGAATAGTATTTTCTCTATCCTTATCAGCTGTTTATTTTTTACACTACTCAAGCTTATCTTTCGGCAAGTACTTCATCAGCATCTTTTCAAGTACTTCACCCTTAACAGGCTTTGACATATAATCCGCAAATCCGACCTCCAGATATTCCTTTTCCACTCCGTTTATCGCATTAGCGGTAAGTACTATAACACAACTGTCCTTATTAAGACCTTCCTCCCGGATCATTTTTAATGTGGCGATACCATCCGGCTCCGGCATCATATGGTCCATCAAAATAACATCGTATTTTTTATTTTTGCACATCTCAAAGGCTTCGTTGCCATTAGTAGTCGTATCGATATTAATCTGAGTCTTTTTGAGCAAAGCCTGAACCACCTTGATATTCATAGGCACATCATCAACCACCAAAACCTTGGCTGTGGGAGCAGTAAAGCTTTCCTTGTATCCGTTTTTCTTAACCTCAATCGTGCGGCTAAACTTACCCACGGGTTTCTTGTCTGTGATGCCCTGAGGAATAATAACGGTGAATACCGAGCCCTTATTAACTTCACTCTCAACAAATACATCACCGTCCATAAGTTCAAGCAGCTGCTTGGTAATTGCAAGTCCGAGTCCTGTACCTTCAATATTTCTGTTGCGGCTTTCATCTACTCGATGGAAAGCACTGAACAGGGTTGCCATATTTTCTTCGGAGATTCCGATTCCGGTATCGGATATCTCAAATACGAGTCTGGCTTCATCATCGTTCAGAATATCACATTCTACTTTGACAGTAACCCCGCCTTCTTTTGTATACTTAATTCCATTTGTAACAATATTGGTGATTATCTGACGTATTCTGTTTTCGTCGCCGCTAAGCCCCATCGGAATATTCTCATCACATACAATATCAAGCTTGAGTCCCTTTTCTACAGCTCGTGACTCAAGCATATGAAGAGCATCCCTTAATATCTTATGAATATTATAGGTATCTATCACCAAATCCATCTTACCGGCTTCAACCTTGGAAAAATCCAGGATATCATTTATCAATCCTAACAGACTGTTACCGGCAGATTGTATATTTTGAGCATACTCAACTATCTGTTCGTCGTCACACTCTCGAATTACCATCTCATTCATTCCGAGAATCGAATTAATAGGAGTACGAATTTCGTGCGACATATTGGCAAGAAAATCACTCTTAGCCTTGTTGGCTCTATTTGCCTCTTCTCTCGCATTTTTAAGCAAAATCATATTTTCATACTCATCAGTTATTCTTTCGAGTCTGAAATATGCTCCCAGATCCTTATTCTTTTTATTCTTTAATCTGCTGAAGTGTACACGGAATCGTTCATCTCGATTTCCGTCCTTTCCCTCAACCACTATCTGCTTGATGTCATCCACATTGCCGATATCATCTCCCACCACAATGGTCTGCATAGGGATACTGTCAATCTTACACTCAGATATGTCCATTATTCCAAAATATTTACGAATGAATTCATTTATATATATACAATTATTATCAAGGTCAAACATGATAAGACCTTCATTCATCTCATTGGTTGCACGCTTTATCGCACTGCCAATAAGATTTTGCGGCGTGTAGTGAATCGAATAGTAGTAAATCAGCATGCTTCCAAAAGCATAGAAGGTTACTGACCAGTCCAAAGGCATTGAAAATGCCAGGTAAACCATATTAAGAGCAATAAGAACAGATACTACAGAAAATACACATATATACTTAATTTTATAGAAGCTTACGCTCTTAAACATTGCAATAACAATTGTAATGAATCCGATTCCGATTACAGCATAGTCCAAAATCAAATGTAAGATATACGGCCATGAATATGTGTACTGATAATAGAATTCTCCATCGAATTCAAGCTTGTACACGCTGAACTGATGTCCCAATACCAAATTTAAGAAAATAGAAATCGTATCGCATACCACCATAATAAGAACCGGCCAGTATGTAATCTTATACAATTTTTGGTGATTAGTATACTTTAAGAAAAAACCAAGCAGATAAAATGCCACCCAATCCAGGGAACCGAAGTATATGCAAAAAGCCACTTCAGCCGAAATGGCAGTCGGTGCCATAGCAACATATACGCAGGCGCTGACTCCGACAGCTGCCGCCATAATTAATCTTCTCAATCGAATGGCGAACCCTTCTGTCTTGTTGGCTACAAGTCTCACACAAATAACCATAATCACAAGCGATATGAGATTGAGTACGATAAACACTTCTCGTGAAAGCATAGAAATCTCCCAATAATCTGCTGATATTACAAATTAACAGAATCCCGCAAGCATTTTTGCGATAGGAAAATCCGTAAAAATCACCTATAGCAAAAAAGGATAACGCCGAAACGTTATCCTTAATTATATCATACATATTAACTACCGTATATCCGAAGCTTTCACACATATGGTCTATATATTTTTTCACCATTCGTAAGCTACAGCGGTAAATATTAATCCTTAACTGTCATCAAATCATAGAATTCAGTATAGTCAGTTCTTCTCTCACCGGTGAAAGCAATAGCTGTTCTGGGATGCTGATTAAGAAGACCGGTTACAAAGTAAGGTACATCATAGCCCCAGATAAGTCCCTCATTCTTGAGAGGAACGATATATTTCTGAAGAAACTGAAGAACAGGATAAATATTGTACTTAGGATTCTTGAGGAAGCCGATAAGAAGCTCCATCGCACAGTTACCTGCACCTCTTCCAAGGCATCCGTAGGTAGCATCAAGATAGTTAACTCCATCACCTACTGCTTCGATAGTATTAGCAAATGCAAGCTGCTGGTTGTTATGTGCATGAATACCGGTCTGCTTGCCATACTTGAATGCATACTCATTGTAAAGCTCGCAAATTCTGGCGATCTGCTCAGGATAGAGTGAACCGTAGCTGTCTACGATGTAAATGCAGTCTACAGAAGACTGAGCTACCATCTCAAGTGCAGCTCTCCAATCCTGCTCCCCACTGGTAGAAATAGCCATAATGTTACAGGTAGTCTCATATCCCTTGGCATGAGCATCCTCAATCATTTCAATAGCAGCAGGAATCTGGTGAATGTAGCAAGCTACACGAATCATATCTACAGGGCTTTCGCTTCTGGGCTTGATATCATTTCTGAAATCGCAGCGTCCTACGTCTGCCATAATAGAAATCTTAAGATCGGTGTTGTTCTCACCTACAATTGAACGAATATCTTCATCAGTAGCAAACTTCCACTTACCGAACTTGGTCTCGTCGAACATTTCCTTTGATGCACGATAACCGAACTCCATATAATCTACGCCGGCCTTAACGTTGGTCTGATAAAGCTCCTTAACAAACTCATCTGTAAAGAAAAAGTCGTTAACGAGACCTCCGTCTCTAATGGTTGCATCAAGAACTTTAATTTCAGGACGATAGTCCAGCAGTTTAGAAATTTCTTTCATGTCTATTACTCCTCATTTATAAATAATGCCTCACTTTTGCACTTTGACGCACACACGCGTTGAAGCACTAAAGTGCTGACGTTGATAAACTATATCATAACGTGTTCCAATTTACAAGTGTCAAATACTACTATTTTGCTGATTTTAATTGAATTTCTTCAGTCTGTAGGACGCAACGAGGAAAAATCCGATGGCAAGTACATAATAGATCACGAAAACAATCATGAGCTCGTAAAAATACAAAACCCTGGCTACGACAAAGGTTCCGATGCTAATCATCATAAAAATAGTACTCAGATTATTGTAGGTATGATTGCTAAGATTGTCCAAAAACTTGCATACAGCTAAAGAACCATTGCTAAACACCAGCACCTCAGCTACCAGCAAGAGGAAATACAGTGCATATCCGAGTCTGAATCTGTAATTGCCATTATAGAAAAACGGCATAATCTTCTCGACGATATAGATAAAGAAGCCTGCTATTGCCCAATTTCTTGCCAGCTTCATAGATCTGAGAAGCTTACCGGCCTTGATGGGTGCAATATTATTGTCCGTGCTGACATGCGCCACAAACATAAACATAGCTGCTGCCATCAGCGCAAAGCCAACCGCATCCGACAATACATCAACCATCATTGTATTACCGATTACATGCTGTATGACCATATCAACCGTATTGGGTGCCTCTGTTCTGAATTCCAAGAATTTGGGGTAAGGAATGGTCCCTATACGAACGTCAACCAACAATAAAAATAAACCCGCAAACCACAATACAAACTTCTTCATTACACTTTCCTCTAAAGCAAACTCTACTTATTTTGAAATTACTTATATAATAACAGCTGCAATCAACAGTATACTAAACCCATCCGCCATCTATGGTAACAATCTGACCGGTAAGATAATCGGGTGCCTCTGCTATTCTAAGCACCATATCCGCAACCTCTTCGGGTTTTCCTATTCTGTCTGCCGGTATCTCTTCTACAACTGCCGCCAAATCCTCTTTTGAAAAACAGGCGTTCATATCTGTATCAATCAATCCGCAGGAAATAGCATTTACCGCTATTCCGGAGGGAGCAAGCTCCTTGGCCAAAGCCTTGGTAAAGGTATTGATACCACCCTTAGCCGTACTGTAAGCAACCTCCATTGAAGCTCCGACATTTCCCCATACCGAAGATATATTAATAATTCTTCCCGAATTCCTGCTAAGCATCAAAGGAATTGCCTGACGGCTGTAATAGAATACACTGTCCAAATTGACGGACATGACTCTGTGCCAATCCTCAGGTGTCATCTCGTGTAAAAGACCGACATATGATATCCCCGCATTATTGACCAATAAATCCAAGCCGTTTCGAAGAATAAATTCATCTGTAAACAGTGCCTCTATCTGTTTAAAATCTCCACCATCTACAGCAGCACAGATACAATCTATATTGTAGGAGTCTTTCAAAGATTCCGCAAGCGACTTAAGACTCTCAATATTTTTCACACAGGTCAGCACAAGGTTGTAGCCTTCCCTAGCCAATCGCTCGGCAACTGCTGCGCCGATACCTCTGGATGCACCGGTCACAAGCGCTGTTTTTCTTTTTTCATTATCCATGTTCCATAACTCCATTATCTGACGCCAATCACATAACTATCATTTATCATAAAC
>JAKSRU010000044.1 GCA_024403475.1 Lachnospiraceae bacterium
GGAAGTATTATGGATAACATCAACCATAATAAGAAGAACCAGATGAGTGGTCAGCTGTCACTGTTTGATATTGTAGAAGAGGAAGACAAGAGCTTCTTTGAAGTTAAGCTGCCAAATGTAAATGAGTATGATAAAGAGTATAAGCTCGCGATGGAAAAGGAAGTGCTCGGTATTTATGTAAGCGGACATCCGCTTGAAGAGTACACGGAACTTATGGAAAGACATGTAACTGCCCAAACCTCGGATTTTCTGTTAGATGATGAGACCGGAGAGGTATCGGTAAAAGATCAGTCTTATGCGGTGGTCGGCGGTATGATTACCGAGAAAACCATAAAGTACACCAAGAAAAACGAGCCGATGTGTTTTGTTACTCTTGAGGATCAGACCGGCTCGGTGGAGGTTATTGTCTTCCCCAAGAGCTATATGACCTTCAACAGCAAGCTTAGTGATGAAGCCAAGGTGTTTGTAAGAGGTCGAGTGCAAGCAGAAGAGGAGCGAGACGCCAAGCTTTTGTGCGAGGATGTGGCTACTTTTGAGGAGGCGGCTGACAAAAAGCCGGAAGAACTTTTTGCATTAAAACGATTTGCCAATAACAGAACTGGATACGGAAGAAATTCTTCTTATGGCGGATATTCCGGAAGTAGTAACAGCTCCAATTCTAATGTCGGAGCATACAACACTTCGGCTCCGGGAAGCAACGCAGGGGGGCAGATTTCGATTCCGAAAACAGGATTGTTTATTCAGTTCGCCACTCAGGCAGATTACGAAGGAGCCGAGCAGAACATGTTATCTTTGTTGGCTGACTCAGATGGAAATGATGACGTAATTATATTTATAAAGGATACAAAAAACCTTAAGGTGTTACCTCCCAATAGAAGAGTAAATGCCAATGATGCCTTGAAAGCTAAGCTGGCAGGAATCTTTGGTGAGAGTAATGTTGTGGTAAAAAAGTAAAGCGAGGACAGTTATGGAAAAACTTGCTATAAATGGCGGAGAACCTGTAAGAAAAGAAAAAATATTCTATGGTAAGCAGTGGGTCAGCGAGGCTGATGTCGAGGCTGTTGCAGAGGTGTTGAGGGGTGACTATGTTACCTGCGGGCCTTATGTATCTGCGCTGGAGAGAAAGCTCGAGGAATATACCGGAGCAAAGCATGCGGTTGCAGTTGCTAACGGAACAGCTGCTCTGCATTGTGCGTGCATCGCGGCAGGTGTGGGCCCCGGAGATGAGGTTATCACCACTCCTATGACGTTTGCGGCCAGTGCTAACTGTGCGCTGTATTGCGGAGCAATGCCTGTATTTGCAGACATCAATCCGGAGACCTACAATATTGATCCTAAAAGCATACGTGAGCATATCACTGATAAAACCAAGGCAGTGGTTGCGGTGGACTTTACAGGACAGGCTGTGGAGCTTGATGAAATCCGTGCAATTTGTGATGAGCATAATCTTGTGCTGATTGAGGATGCAGCTCATTCCATCGGAACTGAGTATAAGGGAAAAAAGGTTGGTTCAATCGCTGATATGACTACCTTCAGTTTTCATCCGGTCAAGACAATAACAGCCGGTGAGGGTGGAGCAATACTTACCAATGATGATGAACTGTACAAGAAGCTGGTTCTTGCACACGCACACGGAATCACTCATGACGAAAGCCTGATGGTGGAAGCGCCTCATGAAGGACCTTGGTATTATGAAGAAATATCACTGGGATATAATTACAGACTCACAGATTTTCAGTCAGCGTTGCTTATGAGTCAGATGAACAGACTGGATGAGTTTAAGGCTCGCAGACAGGCTATCGTAAAAGCATATAATGAAGCGTTTGCCGATGTTGAAGGTATCTTTATTCAGAAGGAAATAGAAGAATCGGATACATGCAGACATCTTTATATAATTCAGTTGGAGTTAGAAAAACTTAACTGTACAAGACGTGAATTTTTTGATGCATTAAGTGCAGAGAATGTACAGTGTCAGATTCATTATGTTCCTGTGTATTGGTTCCCGTATTATCAGCAGCTTGGTTTCAAGAAGGGATTGTGCCCGAATGCGGAGAAAATGTATGAGGGAATAATGAGCATTCCTCTTTATCCCAGAATGACAGATTCTGATGTCGCGGATGTCATTCATGCCGTGAAAAAGGTAGCAGAGTATTACAGAAAGTGATGATATAAATAAGGAATAGGTACAGTAACAAAAGAGTTATAATCGCGGGATTGTAACTCTTTTATTTTTTATTTGTAGGAAAGTTCGTCCTATAAATAAAAAAACGCTCCGCGAGGATCGCACTGCGGCGGATAGGAAGATGTCGATAAATCGACCCGCCGCAGGCGGAGAATCTCGTAAACGAGATTATTTGTTCTTGACATTTGGTAGATAAGTGATATTATGTACATATGAACAATCATTCATATATTAAAATAAACGGAGGATGAATATATGACTAAGACATATAATATTGAGGTAGATTGTGCAGCATGTGCACAGAAGATGGAGGATGCTGCTAATACAGTAGAGGGCATTGAAAAAGCAACCGTCAGCTTTATGACTCAGAAGATGAAGGTAGATTTTGCCGATGGTGCTGATGATAAGAAGGTAATGAAGAACGTTCTTAAGGCCTGCAAGAAGGTTGAGGATGATTGCGAGATTGAGCTTTAATTAAGCGTTGGACGTTTGATTGATTATTATAGTGAGGCTGTAGATATGACTAAGAAGCAGAAGAGAAACTTAAAAAGAATAATTATCGCTGCGGTGATTGTTGCAATTTTGATGATTTTTGAAAGAGTGGCACCCGGAATCAAGCTGATAAATACCTTTATAGAGAATAAAGGATTAATTTACAATATTATTCTTCTTGCGGCATATCTTGCAGCTTATTGGATTATCGGTGGAGACATAATAAAAAAGGCGCTCAAGGGTATCAGTAAGGGCCAGGTGTTTGATGAGAACTTTTTGATGGCCGTGGCAACTGTAGGAGCTATGGTACTGGGAGCATTGGTAAGCTTTGGTGTGATTTCATCAGCTGAGGAAGCTAATTATTCCGAAGGTGTAGCAGTTATGTTGTTCTACCAGATAGGAGAGCTTTTCCAGTCTGTTGCAGTGGGCAAGAGCCGCAAAAATATTGCGTCACTTATGGACATTCGTCCTGATTATGCCAATATTGAGGATGAAAACGGAAATCCGGTACAGGTTGATCCGAGTGAGGTCAAAATTGGTGATATTATCGTAGTAAAGCCCGGAGAAAAAATACCTCTTGACGGAGTGATTGTAGAAGGCAGTACAGGTATCGATACGCGAGCACTTACAGGTGAAAGTGTACCTCGTACAGCAGGAGCCGGGGATGAGGTTATCAGCGGTTGTGTGAATATGTCAGGTCTGATTAAAATCAAGACCACCAAGCTGTTTGGAGAATCTACCGTGTCAAAAATTCTTGACCTTGTAGAGAACTCCAGCATGAAAAAATCAAAGTCGGAGAATTTTATTGCAAAATTCGCCAGATATTATACCCCGGCAGTTTGTTATGCAGCGTTGGCTCTTGCAATTTTACCTCCGATTGTCAACCTGATTATGGGACATGGCGTAAGCTGGATGGGAACGGATTACAATGCATGGAGTATGTGGGTCATCAGAGCACTTACTTTCCTGGTCATCAGCTGTCCTTGTGCCCTTGTAATATCGATTCCACTGAGCTTCTTTGGAGGAATCGGTGCTGCAAGCAGCAGAGGTATTCTGGTTAAAGGGTCAAACTATTTAGAGACTTTATCGCAGACTAAGATTGTTGTATTTGATAAAACCGGAACTCTTACCGAAGGTGTGTTCAAGGTTTCTCAGATTAAAGCCTGCGATTCATATGTAAAGAAAGAAAATGTTAGCGAGACAGAGGCGGCGGATAAGCTGTTGATGTATGCGGCTCATGCTGAGAGCTATTCCGACCACCCGATCAGCAAATCTCTCAAGGAGGCATATAGTGGAGAACTTAATGCTTCACGGGTTACTGATGTGGAGGAAATCGGCGGACATGGTGTGGCTGCCAAGGTGGATGGCATTTCGGTAGCTGCCGGCAACAGTAAGCTGATGAAAAAGCTTAATCTTGCTTACGATGAAGAAATTCCTGTAGGAACTGTTGTGTATGTTGCAATTGCAGGAGAATATGCAGGCTATATTATAATTTCGGATGTGATTAAGAGTGAAGCATCTGCAGCAATTAAGGGCTTGAAGGCATCCGGAGTGACCAAGACGGTAATGCTTACCGGAGATGCGTCAACTGTTGCAAACTATGTAGGTGCGGAGCTGGGAATAGATGAAATACACAGTGAGCTTTTGCCAGGTGATAAGGTGGAACAGGTTGAAAAATTGCTCGATGCAAGAAAAGCTAAAGAGAAACTTGCCTTTGTAGGAGATGGAATAAACGATGCACCTGTATTGTCACGTGCGGATATAGGTATTGCTATGGGAGCAATGGGTTCGGATGCAGCTATTGAAGCGGCGGATGTTGTGCTTATGGATGATAATCCCAATAGAATTGCACTGGCTATGAAAATTTCAAGAAAATGCCTCAGAATCGTTTATGAAAATATCGTATTTGCGTTGGCGGTAAAATTTATTTGCCTGGTGCTTGGTGCATTCGGAATTGCAAACATGTGGATTGCTATTTTTGCAGATGTTGGAGTAATGGTTATTGCGGTATTGAATGCAATCAGATGTCTCAGGGTAAAAGATAAGTAAACAGTGTTTGTGACACTATTTTTCACTAAATCAATTCATATAAGAAATAATGGAACATACTATGGCGGTTATGGTATAATCTGCTATAGTATGTTTTTTTATATACTTCAATCATTTACCTATGTAATGTAAAAAACTCCTAAGTATCGGTTGCTTTTTCGATGCCGGGAGATTGTAAAGGGAGATTAATATGGTTTGTAAATCATGTGGAGCTGAACTTGAGGATGGAGCATTATTCTGCGGAAAGTGCGGAACTAAGGTTGTCATCGAGGAAGCAAAAGAAGTAAAGGAAGCAGCTGCCCAGGCTGTTGAAGAAGTAAAGGAAGCAACTGCTGAAGAAGCAAAGGAAGCAGCTACTGAGGCTGCTGAAGAAGTCAAAGAAGCGGCTGCAGAGAAGGCTGTTGAGGAAACAAAGGAAGAAGTTAAAGCAGAAGAGGCTGTAGCTCCTGTATTTGCGCCGGCAGCAGAGCCTGTAAAGGCTGCAACTCCGGTTGCGCCTGTTGCTCAGAAGGAAGTTGGCGAAAAGAAGAATTCAGGCAGCTTCTTAAAGAAGTTCTGGTTCATTATACCGATTGTTTGTGTGGTTGCTTTAGTTGCGATTATTATCGGAATTAATCATAAGGCCATAATGAACTCAATAATGAAGGCCGGAAGCTCTGACAGATACTTTAAGTGGGTAGCCAAGAATTATGTAGAAGAGTCTACTGAAGAAGCTATTTCGCTTTACAATGATTATAAAGCTGTCTATAACCTCAGCGATGAGAAGATTAGCGGTGAAGCAAGTGTTGAATTCGGTGGTGATGCGGATAAGTATCTCAAGCTTCTTAAGCAGATGGGCTATGATTATACCTGGGTTGAGAATGCAGGAATATCTTATACCGTTAACAGCAAGGATGAAGTGGTCGATTTGACTGTAGGCGCTTCATTTAACGGGGTTGAACTTACTAAAATTGAGTATCTTAACGATCTTAAAAATGAAGAAGAATATATTTCATTCCCTTCAGTAAAGTCTGCATATGGTGAGCAGGAAAGCTATGATGCAGAGGATATTCTTGAGTATATTACGGAATATACTGCTCTTTCAGAAGCAATGCCTAACAGCGCAGATATTAAGAAGCTTATCATTAAGTATATGGGTACTGCCATTGATCAGGTAGGTTCAGGTAATGTTAAGGTTAGTGACAAGACTCTTCGTGCAGGCGGAATTACTCAGGACCTTACTGCTGTAACTCTTACCATTGATAACGATCTTTGCCAGAAAATAGCAATTTCTGTTGTACAGCAGATGCAGGAGGATAAGGAATTACGCAAGGTTGTAGAGCAGTTTATCAGTGATATTGAAGATACTGAGTACGCTGATGAATTGGACCTTGATGATTTTGATTACGATGAGTTCCTTGATGACCTCAGTGACCTTGAAGAGGAGTTGGAGGATGAAGTTTTCCTCGAGCACTATGATTGGAGAGAGGGAAAATATGTCGAGGATGAATATGAGTACGTTTTATATGTAAATAACAAAGGCGAAATCGTCGGATGTTCAGTTGAGTATGAAGGAGACGATTACTTCGGAGAGGATATTGAATACACCAATTATAAGGTTAAGAAGGGAAGCAATGTAGCCTACAAGATGGACTACGATTACCTTGTAATTACTGCTGTCGGTAAGGAGTCAGGCAACAAGTTTACCGGTGAGATTAACATTGAGTATTCAAATATCGATATTGCTACTATTGAGGTAACTAAGTACGATGTCGAAGGACTTGAGAAGGGCAAGCTTTCAGGAAAGTTTGTAGTTATTCCTGAGGATTCGCTTTTCAGAGGAAGTTCAATGGCATCAAGATATGAGGATATGATTCTCATAATAGACTGCGACATGAGTATTAAGTCAGGCAAGCTTATGATGGAGCTTGACGATGATGATAATATGCTCGTCAAGGTTGACCTTTCATATAACGTTAGTGCCGGTAGCAAAATAAAGCTTCCTTCAGGAAATAATGTAATCGATATGGATGATGATGACGCAGGAGAGGAACTCTATGAATCAATGGATTTAGATCTTCTTGTCCAGGCTCTTGAAAAAGCAGGTGCTCCTGATGATGTAATAGAGCAGGTCGAGGATATTGATGATTACGATGATTTCCTTGAGTTTTTGGAAGATTTGGGAATGTAATTTCTAATACTATGCAGATAGAACATATTAAGAAACATTACAACAAAAAAATAGTGTTAAAGGATGTTTCCTTTCAGATAGAGGAAGGCGAATGCGTGGGGATTTTGGGTGGCAACGGCTGCGGAAAATCCACACTGCTTTCCATTCTGGCCGGAGTCAATAAACCGGATGAAGGAAGCTTTATCCATAATGATACAAACCTGCTGCGCGACCGAAAGGTCCGCAGCAGGTTTGTTGGGTATGTGCCACAGGGAAATCCGCTTTACGATGAGCTGACAGCAAAGGATAACCTCAAGCTTTGGTATGATTCTGCCACAATGAAAAAAGAATTGGCAGAGGGCGGTGTACTGTACATGCTTGGAATAAATGAGTTTTTGAATACGAGAGTGAGCAGAATGTCCGGAGGAATGAAGAAACGTCTTTCTATAGGCTGTGCCGTCGCCGGAAAGCCGGGATTGCTGTTGCTGGATGAACCTTCGGCTGCTTTGGATTTGGTGTGCAAACAGCAGATTTACTCATATCTTAAGGCGTATATGCAGGCAGGAGGCAGTGTGATAATTGTCACACATGACGTGCAGGATCTTTCGATTTGTAACAGATTTTTGTTACTCAAGGATGGCATTGCAGAACCATATACAATGCAGAGTGTTGAACAGCTTACAAAGGATTTAGTGTGAGAAAATGCGAGGCTTTTTATCATACTTTACAACTCAATTAAAGCGATATGTAAAAGGACTTCCGCTTATTATCTCGATTACTGTTTTGTTATTGGGGGCAGTAGGACTCATTGCGTACTCGTATATGAAGGAACGCACTGAATCCGCAGAGCAAAACCTGGCAAAGATTGGTGTCGTCGGCAATTTGGAAGGCTCATATCTTGGAATAGGAATATCCGCAATTGAGAGTCTTGATGCTTCACAATATACCATCAGTTTTGAAGAAATGACTGAGGAGGAAGCGCAGGATGCTTTGTCTAAAGGGGATATTCCTGTTTATATTATTGTGCCTGACAACTTTGTTGAAGATATTGCAGAGGGAAAAGATGTAAAGCTGCGTATGGTAGGAAGAGGTACGCAGGGAATCGGTGGTATCATTATTACCGAACTTGCGGATGTCATATCCGTGTATATAAACAGCTCTGAAACTGCAATATATGCAATGCAGTCTTATATGTGGAACAAAGGCGACAGAGAGGCCTTCGGAAGTACTGCTGATACATTCTTTATGCTGGAGGCAAATAATCTGTTTTCCAGAGATTCGGCATTGGAGCCTATCCTGGTCGGAATTGGTGACGGCAGCACAATAGTAGGCTACTATGCCTGTGGTATCTTTTTACTGTTTACACTGCTTATGGGTATCAGCTTTTGCAGTGTGTTTGTAAGAAGAAAAAAGGAAGTGAGCAGAGTGCTCTCATCCCAGGGAATATATCCTTGGAAGCAGGTTGCGGCAGAGTTTGTGTGTTATCTGCTGGCCATGCTTTTGATTCTGGCTGTGATAGTGGCAATATTGTCAATTGCAGCTAAAGTATTGGATATAGAACTTGCACTATGGTCGCATAAACCCGGAGAATTGAGATGGCTTAGTACAGCTGCGATAATTTGGCAGCTATATTTTAAGTGGTTGCCTGCGGTGATTATGCTTGCGGCACTTCAGTTTATGATATATGAGCTGGCGGATGGAATTGTTTCTTCCGTGCTCGGACAGTTTTTGACTGCTTTGGCATTGGGCTATGCAGGGGGCTTGTTCTATCCGATGAGTTTCTTTCCGATACTTATGCAAAGAGCTGCACAAGTCCTTCCGACAAAAGTGGCAATGGATTATTGTCAATCTGCTTTGAAGTGGGAGATGAACGGGGCCGGGCTGGCAATGTTGAATATATATATGCTTATTTTCCTAGGAATATCAATTTGGGTGCGGAGCATAAAGCTTAAGAAATGAACATAAGAAAATGGTTTGTTTTACAAATTTTATACTTTAAGAGACTGTTTCTGAAAAAGAGCTTTGTTGTATTACTCTGCCTTGTTCCGTTGCTGGTTGTCGGGCTCAAGCTGATATCCACAGAGGATAACGGTATTGTGAACATTCTTGTCTGTGCGGAGGATGAGGACGAGGAATTATCTTCTGAGATAATAGATAAGCTGTTGGACGAAGAGAGCATTATAGTATATGAATATTGCGATAATGAAGCTAAAGCTTTAGAAAGGCTTGAACGCGGTCAGGCAGATGCGGTTTGGCTGTTCCCCAAGGATATACGCAAGCGTATTAAGCAGTATGCATCGGGCTATACGGATGTAAAACTTGTGGAGGTCTATGAGGTGGAAGATACCACTTCGTTAAAACTTTCAAGAGAAGCTCTTATGGCAGCTATCTATGATTACATCACCTACGAGGAATATGCCGGATATGTGACGGATTCTGTGCCGGAGGGAACAGAGGTTACTGAGGAAGAACTCAGGCTTTATTATGATTATTTCAAGCAGGATGGAAGTCTGTTTGAATACTATAATATAGACGGTACCGAGTGGCATGCCGTCGGAGGATATTTGACTGCACCTTTGAGAGGAATGCTTGCGCTTTTGATTTTGCTTGCAGGAATTGCGGGGGTAATGTATTTTAGACAAGATAAAGAAAATGGAGTATATGAGTATCTGCCCAAGTCAGAGGAATGGATTTACGGTTTGTCGGGGCAACTCATTGCGATGGGGCTTATTGCGGTTGTCGCACTCATTTCTCTTTATATATCGGGTAATGCTGTGTCCTTGCCGACAGAACTGCTCCTGATGGCAGAGTATATAATTACCTGTGCATTGTTTTGCTCGTTAATGGACAGAATTTTTTCAAATCTGTTGCTGATGGGTATAGTCACCCCTTTTCTTATTTTGATAACATTCGTAATGTGCCCTGTATTCTTTTCGCTGAATGGTTTTCTTCCGATAAAGTGTATTTTGCCGACTTTTTATTATTTGAGTGGTCTTCATGATACAAACTGGATGCTTTACGGTGGAATATATGCTGTGGCGGCATTGGTATTAAATTTGGTGGCAGAGATAATCTTTAACAAAGGAATTAGAAAAAATGGCTAAGCAGTATGCGGTTAAGTGCATATATGATTCTATTGACAATAATAGAAAGAAAGAAATCCTGGTTGAAAAAGTGCCGGGATCTAAGAGTATAACCAACAGAGCACTTTTATTGGCCACCTTGGCAAAGGGTGAAACTAACCTGGAGGGAGTACTTTTGTCAGATGATTCAAGGCATTTCCTTGAATGCGTAAAGGACCTTGGTGTAGATATAGAGATTAACGGTCGCTCACATCGAGTGAATATAAGAGGCTGTAACAAGGTCATCCCTAAAAAGAAGGCTTCCGTCTATGTTGGCAGTGCCGGAACTGCAGCACGTTTCCTGGCGGCAACACTGGGCGTCTCTAAAGGTATCTACAATATGGATGCTTCGGAGCAGATGAGAAAAAGACCTATGGCGCCGCTTCTTGATTCCCTTAAGGCTTTGGGCTGTAAGGTTGAGTATGCCGCTGACGGTACAGAAGGACACTTCCCGTTTACACTCGTGTCAAACGGTTTTGCCAACGACAGCATTACTATCAATATAGATAAGAGCTCACAGTTTTTAAGTGCGCTTCTTATCGCCGCGGTGCTTTCACCCAAGGATTTTATTGTAAATGTTGAAGGAAGCCATGGAATGGCCTACATTGACATGACAATACGTATGATGAAGCAGTTTGGTGTGTCTGCGGAAAAATCAGGGGATAAATCCTTTGTCGTAAAGGCCGGACAGAACTATCATGGCCAGAAATATATTATTGAACCGGATGCTTCGGCAGCAGCTTATTTTTATGCCATGTGTCCCTTGCTTGGAATCGTTGTGCAGGTGCCCAATCTTCATTTCGACTCTTTACAGGGAGATGTTAATTTCATTCATATACTCGAGGGTATCGGTTGTAAAGCGGTTGATGACAGTAAGGGTATTGTACTCTACCCGCCTGCAGACGGTAAGATTAAGGGTATCGAAGTTGATATGTCGGCCTGCTCGGATCAGGCCATTACGCTTGCGGCACTCGCTCCTTTTGCAGAAGCTCCTATTACTATCAAGGGTATTGGTCATATCAGAGTGCAGGAGAGTGATCGACTGAGTGCAATTGCGACTGAACTTAAGAAGATGAAAATAAAGGTGGATGAGGGTAAGGATTACATTACCATTTATCCCGGGAAGCCCGAACCTTCAGTGGTTGATACTTATGAGGACCACAGAATGGCTATGGGATTTTCACTGATAGGCCTCAGAGCTGAAGGAATAGTGATTGATAACCCTAATTGTTGTAAAAAGACCTTTGAACAGTATTTTGCAAAACTTGATAGGGTTATAGATAAACTCACATTAGTGTAAGCTTGAAAAATATAACATTTTGACATATTTTGAAGACATTTATCTGTATTTTTTTTGTTGAAAAGGTTTTCGATTCGCGCTAAAATATTTTAGATTTGTGATAAATTTAACATTGTGCCGAGTAAAAAACATAATTTACAGGCTTGAATTATGTATAGGCATGCGGATATTAAAATTGGGTCAATGCCCTGACAACTGTGGAGGAAATTATGGCTGACAAGATTAAAACAATAGCAGTGTTGACCAGCGGTGGTGATGCACCCGGAATGAATGCAGCAATTCGTGCGGTTGTACGTACTGCACTTGCTAGAGGTCTTAAGGTTAAGGGAATCAAAAAGGGTTATGCCGGTCTCCTTAATGAAGAGATCATTGATATGCAGGCTAAAGATGTATCAGATATTATTCAGCGAGGCGGTACTATTCTCGGAACCGCACGCTGCCTTGAGTTTAAACAGCCTGAAGTACAGGCACGCGGTGCAGAAATCTGCCGCAAGCATGGTATTGACGGTATTGTAGTTATCGGAGGAGACGGATCATATCGTGGAGCACAGGCTCTTTCAAGAAACGGTATCAATACTATCGGACTTCCCGGAACAATTGACCTTGATATTTCATGCACCGATTACACTATCGGTTTCGATACTGCAGTAAATACTGCTATGGAAGCTATTGATAAGGTTAAGGATACTTCTTCTTCTCATGAGAGATGCTCAATCATTGAGGTTATGGGCCGTAATGCCGGATATATCGCTCTTTGGTGTGGTATTGCGAATGGTGCAGAGGATATTCTTATTCCTGAAAAGTATGATTTCAATGAGCAGAATATTATCAACAATATTATTGAAAATCGTAAGAAGGGTAAGACTCATCACATTATTATCAATGCTGAGGGTGTAGGACACTCACAGTCTATGGCTAAGCGTATTGAGGCTGCTACCGGAATTGAGACCAGAGCTACCATTCTCGGATATATGCAGCGTGGTGGTAATCCTACCGCTACCGATCGTTACTATGCTTCAATCATGGGTGCAAAGGCAGTTGATATTCTTATCGAAGGCAAGACCAACCGTGTTGTAGGACATCAGCATGGAGAGTTTGTAGACATCGATATTGAAGAAGCACTTAATATGACAAAGGCTATTGATGATTACGAGTTTGAGGTATCAAAGCTCCTCAGCGTATAAGCCGTTGGTATATAATTTATGTATTTATAGCAAAGTCGCTCTATCTGAGTGGCTTTGCTTTTTTATTGTATAAAAAACTTAAAAGTTTGGACATAACTTAAGTGCGTTATCTGTATATTTATGGTATAATTAACCATATTTGCGAATCGGTGGGAAATGAGCCCCTTTTTGCAATTAAATATTTACTGCGAGGCGTGCTGTAGAAGATGGAAAAGCTTGGCGCAGGAAATAAAAAGATAAAGCAAATATTAAGCTGGCAACGTTCGGTCAAGGACCGACGCGAGGCCGGCGTATTCATCGTTGAGGGAACCAAAATGTATAAAGAGGCTCCTTCAGATTGGATTAAGGAGGTATATCTGACTCAGAAGGTTTTAGATGAGTTGGGAGAACCTCAGCATACCTGCTATTTGGTAGAAGACTCGGTGTTTGAAAAAATATCGGATACCCAAACTCCTCAGGGAGTACTTACCGTACTTAAAAGACCCGAATACAGTGTTAAAGATATCATTAATGATGCACGTAACGGTTCTCCGTTGATATTGCTTTTGGAGAATTTACAGGATCCCGGAAATCTCGGAACTATTTTGAGGGTCGGAGAGGCAGCGGGAGTTACCGGAATAATAATGACCAAGGGCACCGTAGATATTTTTAACCCCAAGGTTGTGAGATCTACGATGGGCTCAATCTACAGAATGCCCTTCGCTTATACTGATAATATTTGTGAAACTATTAAAGAGTTAAAGAATGCCGGGGTGACAACTTATGCAGCGCATCTGCATGGGTCAGAGGTGTATACGGAGTATGATTATTCAAAACCGACGGCATTTATGATAGGCAATGAAGGCAATGGTCTGACAGATACTGCGACGGAGATGGCTGATAAACGTCTGCTTATTCCGATGGAGGGCAGCGTGGAATCACTGAATGCAGGAATTGCCACAGCAGTTTTGATTTATGAGGCGCACAGACAACGCGCATAAATATAACCGCACGTGCGGAATACGGACAACAGGAGTAATGGCAGAATGAAGGTAGGATTTATTGGCCTGGGTAATATGGCAAAGGCCATAATCGGCGGTATCTTAAAGAATGAGATAGTGGCTGCAAACGATATTCTCGGATCTGCAAAAACAGCAGAGACCAAGGAGAAGGTTCAAAAGGAATACGGTATTACTGTTTTGGCTGATAACAGGGCAGTTGCGGCAGAGAGCGATGTGCTGTTTTTGGCAGTCAAGCCAATTTTCTTTCCTGAAGTAATGGAAGAGATTAAGGCAAGCATTAAGGACACTACATTGGTTATCAGTGTTGCGGCAGGCAAAACGGTAGAGTTTATAGAAAAAGGATTGGGTAATCCCAATTTGAAGATTATTCGTACAATGCCCAATACTCCGGCACTTGTTGGGGAAGGCTGCACGGGAGTGTGTGTAAATGACAATGTAAAAGATGATGATGTTGAATTGGCAATGAAGATTCTTTCATCGTTTGGAAAAGCGTATCTTGTTCCGGAGAGATTAATGGATGTTGTCGGAGCTGTAAGCGGAAGTTCACCTGCGTTTGTATTCATGTTTATTGAAGCAATGGCAGATGGCGCAGTTGCCGGTGGAATGCCAAGAAAACAGGCGTATGAGTTCGCTGCACAGGCAGTGTTGGGAAGCGCTAAACTTGTTTTGGAGACGGGAAAACATCCGGGCGAACTCAAGGATATGGTTTGCTCACCCGGAGGAACCACTATTGAAGGTGTTAAGGTACTTGAGGAATGCAGCCTTCGCGGATCGGTTATGGATGCGATGGAAGCAGTATTAGAAAAAACTAAGAGATTGTAATAATAAGGGGGCCAACGTGTTTAACAAGCAGAGCAATTTTACAAATCCTACAAAGGGTGGATTTACAAAAGAAACAAAGAATACTTTCTCTCATATGGATATGATCAGTAATGATTGGGATTTCGACAAGGATCCCAATGAAGAGGAAGAAATCGATCCTGTGTATCTCTATGATGCAATCAAGCCTAAGGCTACTTCATATTATAGTGCAGGAATTAACAGAGACGGTGATTACCTTTCAGAGCTTGCTAAGGGTGATGAGTTTAGACAGAGAACTCTGACTGATGCAGATTACGCAAGTGTATCAAGCGTACACAGAGAGGCTTTTTTGAGAAATAGTCAGGATATTCCTCGAGACACATCAGGAAGACCCGGAGCAAATATTCAGCCCGGTTTCGGAACAAACAGATTAAATAATTACTATGATGACGGTTACGGCGGATCTGTTCATGAGCCTGAACGCAGAACAGTACCTCTGTTTACTAAGGAGAACTTCTCTGACGGTACAGAGAATATCACCAGCAGCTTTGATTCGGATAATTATGGCGATGGTAATTTTGATTTCAATCCCTTCGACAATCCGGTTAAAGTTGATTTGAAGAAGGAGACTGAAGCTCCTGCTACTCGCAGACTCAGTTCAATAAGCTATGATAATATAAACGGCTTTGACGGAAGCGGCTTTGGCGGAGGCAATTTTGATTCGGGCAACTTTGGCGGAGGTAACTTCGATTCCGGCAACTTCGGAGGAGGTAACTTCGATTCCGGTAATTTCGGAGGCGGCAACTTCGATGGAGGTAATTTCGATTCGGGTAACTTTGGCGGGGGTAACTTCGGCGGAGGCAATTTTGACTCGGGTAATTTCGGAGGTAACTTCGATTCCGGAAGCTTCGGAGCCGCCAGCTATGGTTCAAGCAACTTTAGCGGAATGAAAAACACAACTTCAAACGCAACCAAGGTTGGCTTTGATGACCTTATGGGAGATAATTTCGGAGGCGGTAATTTTGACTCCGGCGATATGGATGCCTTTGGAAATGACAATTTTGATGCAGGCGTCGGAAGAGCGAGAGGCTTTGGCTCAAGTAACTTCGAGGGAAGCAATTTCGGTGGAAGTAACTTTGACTCAGGCAATATTGGTGGAGTAGGCTTCGAAGATCTCGCCGGTGATAATTTTGGAAATGGCGGAATGACCGGCGGTGGAATGGGTACTTTTGGTTCCGGAAGCTTTGTTGGTACCAATACTCAGGCAACTACTGCAGCAGAAGGCTTTGATTTGGCAAGTGCTATGAACGAAGGCACACGTTCAAATAATTTTGATAATTTTGGTAATGATAATGTAGGTAATTTTGATTCTGATAATTTTGCAGAATTTGCAGGCGGAAGCTTTGGAAGAGCTCAGTTTGCAGGAAGCAACAGTTTAAGCAGCGGCTATGAGCAGACAAGCAATATGAAGGCAGCAGTTGATGAAGCCGAAGATATGAGCTTTGAAAAGTTTGCTTCGGAAGAGGAAGGCCCTATTATAAGACAGGCTGAAGCTCCTGCTGCAGAAGAGAATGTTATTTCTGAGAATGCAGAGATTGAGGAAATCGTTGATGCCGCTGAATTGGCTGAAGAACCGGCAGAGAAGCCTATTGAGGAACTCATTAAGCAGATTGATGAAGAAATTGGTGTAAAGGACGAACCGGAAGTAGCTGAGAGTAGTGATGTTGCTTCAGCTTATGGAAGCACCGATTACAATTCTATGTACGGAACCGGCAATACGGAAGAGGCTGCGGCTAAGGAGCCTGAGGACAAGAATTCCGGTGATAAGCCTACTGTAGTTAACGAAGAACCCAAAAAGGAAGAGGCTACTGTCAGCCCTGTTAATCAGAAATTATTCCCGGCGTTCCCGAAGTCAGACTTTAAGCCTGCTGCAGCTAAGGAAGAGCCTAAGAAGGAAGAAAAGAGTAGCCCTAATTCTTACAAACCGGGTGGAATTTTCAGCCTTGATTTTGGCGAGGACGAGGATCCGTTTGCACACCTTAGACTTCACAGTAATCAGGTCACTCCTGTTGCAAGAGATATAATTGCTGAAATCAACAGATTCGGCGAGTCTACTCCTGTAGAACCCAAGGATACTGAAACCAAGGCAGAGGTCAAGGAAGAGGCCAAGGTTGAAGAGGTAGTTGAAGAA
>JAKSRU010000045.1 GCA_024403475.1 Lachnospiraceae bacterium
TAAACACCGTCTTTTGCAATTTTTAACATTTTAACATATGAAGAAAAATAATTCCGGCAGGTTGAATTATATTCGTAAGGAAATTCTTCATAACAAAAAGTAGATTGTAATATAGTTTCAATACTTTACATAAATAAAAAACATAAAATTATTAGAGCAATACTATTGATTGACACAGAAAAAAGTTGAGAATTGGAGATATTCTGGTAAATGAAGGAGTACTCACTGACGAACAGCTTCAGGAGGCTCTTGTAAAGCAGAAAGAGTCCGGTAAAAAATTAGGTGAATATTTAGTAGAATCAGGAACTGTAGGAGAGGATGCGATTGTATTCGCACTCAGCCACCAGCTTGGATATCCTACAATTGATTTAGGCTCTTTGGAAATTGATAAGTCGGTGCTTGATATGTTCAAGGGCGACCAGCTGAAGAGAATCAAGGTTTTCCCTTTTGGCATTGATGAAGCTGCAGGTAATATCCAGATTGCAATGAGTGATCCGCTTGATATTAATGCGCAGGATGATATTGCTATCATTACCAATTACAATGTTCAGGTGTTTGTATCAACTGAGCGTGAAATTCTCATGGCTGTTGATAGATATTTTGGACAGAACGATGTATCGAGTGCGTTGGATGCATACGCGAAGGAGAAGAACTTAGGCGAAACAGAATCCATCGAACAGGATTCCAATATTTCTAATTCCCCCGTCGTAATGATGGTTAAGGAAATGATTGACAACGCAGTTCGTCAGAGAGCATCAGATATTCATGTAGAGCCTCTCGAGTCAAGAATCAGAGTTCGTTACCGTATTGATGGTGCATGCTATGAGAGAGGTTCGTATAATATTAATGTATTGTCGGCCGTAATTGCTCGTATCAAGATTATTGGCGGAATGGATATTTCTGAAAAACGTAAGCCTCAGGATGGTCGTATTACACAGGTGGTTGACCGCGTAGAGTATGATATCCGTGTTTCGATTCTTCCCACTGTATATGGTGAGAAGGTCGTAATGAGACTTACAGCCAAGATGGCACTTACCAGAGAAAAGAGTAAGCTTGGTCTTAAGCCTTACGAGATGAAGAGATTTGATTGGATTCTTTCACATCCCAATGGAATTCTTCTTGTTACAGGACCTACCGGATCGGGTAAATCTACTACTCTGTACACAGCACTTTCAGAACTCAACAAGGAAGATGTTAACATTATCACTGTTGAGGATCCTGTAGAGGCTAATATTGATGGTATCAACCAGGTACATGTAAACGTAAAGGCAGGATTGACATTTGCATCTGCACTTCGTTCAATTCTTCGACAAGACCCTGATATCATCATGATCGGTGAGATTCGAGATGAAGAAACTGCAAGAATAGCGGTTCAGGCATCAATTACCGGACACTTGGTTGTATCAACACTGCATACCAACTCATCTGCATCAACCATTACCCGTCTTGAAGATATGGGTATTGAGTCATATTTGATCGCGGATTCAGTAATCGGCGTTATTGCACAGAGACTTGTGCGTAGACTTTGCCCTGAATGTAAGAAAGCAAAGCTTGCAAACGAGGAAGAACTCAGAATGATGGATCTCATCCCTGAAAGCGAGGTTACAATTTATGAACCTGCGGGTTGCTCAAAGTGTGATAATACCGGATACAGAGGACGTATCGGTGTTTATGAGATTATGGTAGTTACCGATGAACTTAAGAGAGTAATCTCTAAGAAGCTCGGAGCTGCCGCTATCAAGGAACAGGCACTTAAGGATGGAATGAAGACACTTCATATGGGTGGTACTGACTATGTTCTTGAAGGCATTACTTCCTTCTCGGAAATGGCTAGAATTTCATTCGATAGTTAACCGAAGAAAAAGCTATATATTAATATAGTAAACAAAATATATAGGAGGACACTAAGGTGCCTATTTATGCTTACGAAGCGGTAGATGCTACCGGAACAGTGGTAAAGAATTCTTATGATGCGGATAGCGAAGATGCTGTAAGAATGGAAATAAAAAGACTTGGAATGACAGCAATCAGCATTCAAAAGCAGACTGCTCTTAACAAGTCAATTAATATTAATATTGGTGGAAAGCCTAAAACAAGAGATTTATCTGTATTCTGTAGACAGATGACATCTATGGTACGCGCCGGTGTTACAATGATTGATTCGCTCAAGATGATGGCTGAATCAACTGAAAACAGAAAACTGCGCGAGGCAATCGAGGATGTAAGAGTCAGCGTTGAGAAGGGTGAATCTGTTTCGGCGGCATTCTCGGAGCATCCTGATGTATTCTCTGAATTCATGGTTAACATGGTTCAGGCAGGTGAAGCTTCAGGTAGTATCGATATTGCGTTTGAAAGAATGGCTCTTCAGCTTGAAAAATCAGGAAAAACCCAAGCTATCATTAAAAAGGCAATGGTTTATCCTATCGTAGTAGTTGTGGTTATGATTGCGGTCGTAATCGTAATGCTGGTTAAGGTTATTCCCAGCTATGCATCAATGTTTGCTGACTTGGGTACAGACCTTCCTGCTATTACCAAGGGCGTTCAGGCGGTTAGTAATTTTATAATCCATTATTGGTTCATAATCGTGCCGATTATCGTGGCTATCGCTGTTGGTACCGCTACATATAGCAGAACTGACAGTGGTAAACATTTCTTTGGTAAGATTGCAATTAAATTCCCGGCCATTAAGGTACTCGTAATCAAGAGTGCTTCCGCAATGGCTGCTCGTACACTCAGTACATTGGTAGCTGCAGGTATTCCTTTGGTCGAAGCAGTAGAAATTAGTGCGAAGGTTATGACTAATGTATACTTTAAGGAAGCTCTTATGCATGCAAAGGAAGAAATCTTGATAGGTCAGCCTCTTTCAAGACCTCTTGAAGAGTCCGGCTTGTTCCCTCCGATGGTATACCACATGGTTAGAATCGGTGAAGAAACAGGTCAGACTGAGGAAATGCTTGACAGATGTGCAGACTACTATGAAGAAGAGACAGAAATGGCTGTACAGGCTATGATGGCTGCACTTGAGCCTATGATTATTATTGTATTAGCCGGTGTCGTTGGTATTATCCTTGGTGCATGTATGGCACCTATGCTTACCATGTATCAGGCACTCGATTCACTATAATTTATGATTGTATTCAGCGTGTAGGGACGCTGATTATGATAAACAGGGCTAAGCCCACAAACAAAAAGGAAAAAAGGAAAAGGAGATTTATGTTATGAAAAAGAACATGAACAAAGGTTTTTCACTCGTTGAGCTTATCATCGTAATTGCTATTATGGCAGTACTCGTTGGTGTACTTGCACCTCAGTTTATCAAGTATGTAGAGTCATCAAGACAGTCTACCGATATTGATAATGTAGCTGAGTTCAAGTCAGCTGTTGAAGCTTATGTTGCAGACGAGATGGCTGAAGGCCATGCTGTTGGCGATCTTACTGTTAACTGGGGTGGAGCTACCACCATTACCATTACCGGTACTGGCTGCACCACTCATACCATTTCTGGTATGCTTCAGGACCTTGGTATCGAGGGAACCAAGACTAAGTCTGATGGATGGAACACCGGATCTGCAACTTACAGCACTTCTACCTACAAGTGGACCTGCGCTTCAAGCGTAAACACCAAGAAGCCTTGCAAGGATATGCAGAAGGCATTTGAGTAATCTGAGGATTAAATGTTTATGCCTACTTCGTTAAATATCATAATTGGATTGGCATTTTTCTTATACGGAATCATAATTGGTTCATTTTTGAATGTGCTGATTTACAGAATTCCTAAAAAAGAGAATATTGCCATCAAGAGATCGCACTGTATGACATGCGATTATCAGCTTCAGTGGTATGATTTGATACCGTTGTTCAGTTGGATATTTTTACGAGGAAAGTGCAGAAAATGCGGACAGAAGATATCTGTTCAGTATCCGATTATCGAGGCACTGAACGGAACCTTCTGGACGCTGGTTTTCATAAAGTTCGGATTAAGCATAGAATCCCTACTCTATTGCTTACTGTTCAGTGCTTTGCTTGCATTGAGTGTGATTGATTTCAGGACTTTTGAAATACCGATTGGATTTAACATTTTCATATTGATACTTGGGCTCGCTCGCGTAGCTATCGATTATAAAAATTGGTTAAACTACGTGATCGGGCTTGTATCAGTATCAATCGTGCTTTTCCTGATATTTGTGATATCGCAGGGACGCGCGATCGGGGGCGGTGATGTCAAATTAATGGCAGCTACCGGATTACTCCTGGGCTGGCAGTTGAATCTGCTGGGATTTGTTTTTGGCTGTATATTAGGATCTGTAATTCATATTATAAGAATGAAAGTATCAAAACAAAGTCATACTTTAGCCATGGGCCCTTACCTTTCAGCCGGGGTCATAATATCCATCTTTGTAGGTGAATATCTGATATCATGGTATACAGGTTTGTTAGGATTTACTAAATAATACTAACTGACAAAATAGTAATCTTTTAGGTTCCTGAGAAACCTAATATATTAAATATATTAATTAATGAGAGGTTCCCGACAATGGCAAACAAAGTTATTGCGATAGAAATTGGAAATGCCATCACACGTATCGTGCAGATGGATTATCAGACAAAGAAGCCTAAGGTTTATCGTCATGCGACAATTAATACACCTGAAGGTTCATATAGCGATGGCTATATCAATACTAATTCGAATGCGCTTGCCGTAGCTATTCAACAGGCTATTGGCAACAACAACATGAATGGCTCTAAAAATGTCATTTTTACAATTACTTCAAGTAAGATCCTTACTCGTGAGGTAATGATTCCACCCGTTAAGCAGAATATGATAGATTCAACCGTAAGATTGAATCTTAGTGAATATTTCCCTATTGACCTTTCTCAGTATGAGGTTTCAACTCTTCCTCTTGAGAGAATTACACAGGAAGGTGATAATTTCGGTAAGTATCGTGTCCTGATCGTTGCAGCTGACAAGGAAATGATCAGAGCATATGAAGGACTTGCAAGAACTTGCGGACTTACCCTTATTCAGGTCGATTATGTAGGTAACTCAATTTACCAGGCATTCAAGAACGAAGATGCCGGTAAATGCAGTATGATCCTCAAGGTTGAGGAAAAGCAGACATCAATTACAATCGTAGATAAGCAGAATTTGTTACTTCAGAGAAACGTTAACTACGGTGTAGAAGATGCAATCCAGGAAGTAGTAAATCAGCAGGGCTTCGGAGTATCATATTATGATGAAGCTCGTAAATATATCAGAACTAATAAATGTGTGCTTGATAATCTTTCCGACACTGCCAAGTCAGTAGTAGGTGAAGGCGGAGATGAAGGATCAATCAGAAAAGCCGGCGGTATTCAGATTAATGAGGCCAGAGCAGCTGTTACAAGAACTGTAAGTCCTCTTATCGGCGCCGTTTCTCGAGTTGTTGACTTCTATAATTCAAGATTTGCAGTTCCGATTGATAATATTTATATTTGTGGTCTGGGCGGTACTTTCTTAGATTTGAACGTATTGTTCGGCAATGAAATGGGCATTAAGTGTAATGTCCTCAAGAAATTTGAAGAAGTTCAGTGGGCAGCTCTTGGCGACAACGCTGAGTTCCCCGGATATGCAGCTACTATCGGTGCTGCAATGGGACCTATCGGCTTATATAACAAGTCAAAGGAAGATAAGAAGAGTGCAAGAATTAATTACAGATTGTTAGCATTACTTCTTGCAGTACTTACTGTGGTTGTATGTGCTGCTTTGTACTTGCCTAAGCTGGTAACTCTTAAGTCACTTGAGAGTGAAAAGGAAAGACTGGTTGAAACTGAAAGAAGATATGTAGAAGCAGAGCAGATTTACTTTAAGTATGAAAATACTTTAGCTTTCTACAAGGCTGTTGAAGTTGGTAATAAGGCAATGGAAAATCCTAATGACAACATTTTGAATTTCTTTGCTGAAATGGAGCGTACATTACCTGCTGATTCAACCATTACAAGATTCTCATCAAGCAGTGATATTGTTTCAATGACTATCAGAGTTGCTGATGAAGCTACTGCAGCTGCACTTATTAATGAGATTAGAAATTTCGATTCATTGTATACCGTATCAGTATCTGAATTGGCAGAGAACTGGTATGAGCCTACATTAGAAGACAAAGATGGAGTATTTACATATACTTACATTGATGACCAGGGTAATGAAGTTGAGATGGAAATTACTCAGATGGGTGAAATCAATGAAAATGGTGAATATGTTGATAATTCATACATCAACAAGATTCTTAATTATGTAGAGTTCACTATTATTGGTTATTACTATCAGTCTGATTTCAACTCATTGAATCAGTAATTCATTTCAATACTATTTTGGGAGGCTATCGCAATGAAGCTTAAACAGTTTAATGATAAATATTTGTTTGGATCAGTGTTACTTCTGTGCATTGTTGCAGGCTTGGCGTTTTACTTCTTCGCTTATACTACTATCGTAGATAATGTAAACCAGCTTGAGGCTGAAAACGATGGAATTAGAGCACATATTAGTTCTTTACAGACCTATTATGATAATAGAGAGCAGAATGCTGCTGATACTGAAATCATGTTAAAGGAAGTTACAAGTATCCTTGGTGAGTATGATTCATGTATTTTAACTGAAGATATTATTATGCAGGCAGTTGCTGTTGACAGAGCTGCAAATGATGAAAATTATAAGGAAATGATTTTCACAAAGATTAGTGCTGATGAGCCTGAAACAATTTTCACTGTTCCTCAGAGCACAATTGATAAGGTTCAGTCTGATGTATTCAAGAAGGAAATCAGATTTAACGTACTTAACACCAGCTATTCAAATGAGACCGGATATGTTGCAATGAAGGATGCAATCGCAGCAATATTTGCCAGCAACTACAAGTTAAATATTCAGTCAATTGTATATAATCTTGATGAGCAGACAGGATTACTTAAGGGTAGCATCAATCTTGGTTATTACTATGTAGAGGGTCTTGATAAGGAATACACACTTCCTAATCTTGAAGGCTACGAGCATGGTACCGGTAATATCTTTACTAACACTAGCCTTCTTTTGGCAACTGATGAAGAAGATTAATAATTTGTTTTGCGGATGACAGAGTGGGGTCGCTTATATGAAATTTAAGTTTATTAAAAAATTAGATAATAAGGGTATGACTTTAATTGAGTGTATTATAGCGATTACAGTTTTATCTGTTTGTATGATACCGTTACTTAATACATTTTCATTCTGTTATAAATATACCGCTAAAGCTAAAGCAAGACAGAGAGCTACAAATGTAGCACAGGATGTAATAGAGACTTATAAAGCTATTGATATTAAGGAAGTAGTTGCATCTGTAAATTCTGATACTGAAAGTGTAATGAACAGTGCAAAGACCGATTACAATGAGAAGTACATTCCTGCTGTGGCCGGTGTTGATGATGGAATGGGCTATTATTTATATAGTGGAATCGGTCCTAGTACTACCGGTGCTTCATATGATGCTGTCGTAAAGATTACAGCAGGTAATATTAATTCTATTAATTATCCTGTTACCTTTGATGATACCAGTACAGTTATTTTTGAAGGACCTGAAGATACCTGTACAATATCTGAAAATATGGCATTGTATAGTACTTTGTTGAATTCAGTTAGTGATGGAATAACAGCTTATTTTAATACTACACTTAAAGCAACTAGGGGCTACAACAATCCTACAGTTACTTCATTAAAGGTATCAAGAAATACTATTATTTCATATTCAGCTTCTTCAACCGGCGTTGCTACCAATGAAGTTAAATCTCATAATGAGTATAAGTTTACAGTTACATATCAGGATGTGGATGGAAGTAATAATTTTATCGGAGCTGCAGAGAATATAACATTTACATTTGGCACGGTCGATAATGTTTCTGCACCATATCATGATCAGCTTTACAAGCAGAATGATGTAGATGAATTAAAGAGTATTACATATTTCTATTATCCTATATATAATGGCGCTGATACTATTGTTGTTCCTAGCGGATACTACAATTCATCTTTTGCTACTGTATATCCTGTTACTGTTGTTGAGGATAAGATTCAGATTCTTAATGAAGTTGATCCTATCGATTTGTTGATTTATAAGCAGAAGAAGCCTAATGTTGCTACAGCCGATGTAAATACATATGCTACCTATGATGCAGATTATGATTTGAAAGTTGTTTCGGGTGGCACGGCTACATATAAAGAAACCGGAGTTATCGGAAATGTAGCAAGCAATATTTATAATTCAGCTTTCCTTAGCAGTAGCTTAATTATGGATGGTACCGATTCGCTTCTTCAGCCTACTACGGTTCATAGTTCTACAACATCTAATCAGCTTGAGTATGTAATTCAGGTTTATATATTTGGTCATGGTGAGGCCGGAAATTTGGCTGCTATAGATGATGCAACCGGAATAGATTATGATAAAGCCAGATGTGAAGTAGTTGCTACTGTTGTTGACAATATTGAGTATTAATTTAGGAAACTGAGCGTATGATTAATTTATTTGTCAAGGAATTGAATAAGCAGAAGAATAAAGGCTCTGCAATGGTTACTGTAATAGTAATAGTTTCTTTTATTAGTATTATGGGAACGATTCTTTTGTATGTATCCGGTATGAACTATCAGATGAAGGTTACAGATTACAAGACAAAAGAATCCTTCTATGGAGCTGAAGAGGTTGTAGAAGTTATTCGCACTCAGATAATTATTGATGCGAATACAGCCGCACAAAAGGCTTTTGAATCGGTTATTTGTGATTACTCATATTATGCTGATTTATCAGTACAATTAAGTATGATTGATCCTACATCATTGGCATATAAGGATGCGAGAAAAGCCTTATCTTTATATCAAACTACGTTTTCTAATTATTTTAGAGATAATTTTGCTACGGAGTGGGGCAAGAGATTTGAATCTACATATAATCCCAGCTCTGAAGCAGAAGATTATTATTCGGATGTAGTTGCTCAGTTAATTCCCGGTGCATATTTACTTTCTATGACTTCGAGCGATGTAGACCTTTCTTATAATGGATATAAAGTTACTATTCCTATTGATTGGTTGAAAAAGGATAATTATCTTAAGGCTCAGGATAAAGTAGAAGAGCTTAATTTAACAGCTGTCAGCGATAACGGTACCGGATTTACAGCAATTATATCTACTTCTTTTGCAATAGTTCCTCCTACTATTGATTATCATTTTGAAGATACCGGAGTATTTTTCTCTGATAACATTGTTGATAACGTATTTTATACGGAATGGAAAAAAGGCTAATGAACAAAACACTTATCAAAAAGAATCAATTAAATAATAAGGGCTTTTCACTGATTGAGCTTATTGTTGTTATTGCTATAATGATGGTGCTTGTTGGTGTCGCTTCTTTTGGAATTGGAATGTTATCAGGCAAGAATGCTCAAAAGGCCTGTGCCAAGATGATGACTAATCTGGAAAGAACCAGAACAATCAGCATGGGAAAGTCAAATGTGTCTTTAAATTTTTATGTGACTGATTCAGGCATATATACTAAAGAGACAGTTAATGGCGTTGTGGGTGATCCTGTTTTGTTAGGTCCTCAGGATGTTACATGTAGCTGTAAGGTTGGTTCTACTGTATATAATTTAGCTGCCGGTGATTCACTTACAATTGTTTTTGATAGAAGTGATGGATCATTAAAATCAATTTATGATGAAAAAAATACTGCATATTTATATTTGGCAGGCACGACAAGTTCAAATAATATTGATTTTACCTTTACAAAAGCATCAAAATCGTATAATTTAATTATAGTACCTGCAACTGGGAGAGTTAGTAAGTAGCTATTTTTCAATGACTAGAGGTATATTATGAAAAAGATTAAAGAATTATTACGAAAGTTCAGAACGAGTAACCAAGGTCTTTCATTAATTGAATTGATTTGTGCTGTTGCTGTATTCAGTATTTTAGTTACCGGTATAGCAAGTTCTGTGTTGGTTTCTACCAGAGTTTATTCGAAATCAACGACAGATGTAATGATGCAGCAGAGTGCTCAGGTATTGACAAATTACCTGACTAATTTGATTGTGGATGCAAATGATGTAACATGGGAAGATAACAAGCTTACTGTTACAGACACAAATGGTGACGATATTATTCTTGAGTATAATCCTACCCTTGGTAGACTTACACTCATTCAGAGTAATAAGGGTACCGGTGTTTTGTCAGATAATCTGACCAGTTTTTCTGTTATCAATAACTTCGAAAATAATCAGAGTGTAAATTTTGCATTTACAATTGAAACTTCAAATGTTGGATTTGATTCTTCCTTTACTGCAACATCAAGAAACGGATATGTTGAGCAGGAAGGTTCGGTTATCATTGCATTAGATGAGCCTGTTATTATTCTTGAGCCTGGTCAGGAGTATGCAGTAGGATATTCTGTTATTGCCACTCCCGGTGTAAATAGTAAGCTTGTTGACCAGAATTCAGGCTGGTTACCTATTGATCCTACTAAGACCGGTACTGATGATTCATATTATCAGATTACTTCTTCACAGATTTTAATTCGTGTTGGTTCTGCTGAAAGTATTGAGAAGTTTGATCTTAATCTTGAAACAGAGTATCTTGATCCTGAAACAAGCTTGCCTTTTGATAGCAAGACATTGCTTGTTAAGGTTAGAAGAATTAATAATATTGGTTTTTCTTCCGGTTCAACCACCGGTTCAGGAGATGTTGGTGAGTTATATTCATTAACTGCTAAGTTCTCTTCAAATTCTGTATATAATGGACCTTTTGAGAGTTTGTATGATACTACCGCTGATTACTATAGTCCTTACCTTGTTTCATGGTACGGAATCAGTATGACTGATAAATATGGTAATGTAATTGATGGATCAAGCTATTTCTCTTATACTACGTCAATTATTACTGATGATGGTGTCTATAGCAATATGACTGAAGCTGCTTCACATATTAATGAGCGAACAGTTTATAAATATACACTTAAGGTAGTTCGTGAGATTGATTATGGTACTACAGTTACAGTTACTGTTCGTGGTGATCATTCATTCGGTAGTGCATCAGATGGAGTAAATTATAATAGAACAGACAGTTCATATTATGAGCCTTCAGGAAGTAGTAAGGTTGTATATGCTTCAACTCAGATTTATATCAGATATCCTGTTGAGCCTGATAGTGATTTCCATCGTGGTGATGAGTATACCAACCTGTTGAGCTATATGGGTACCAATTATCCCACTACCAATTATGGTGGAATTACCGACCACTTCTTTGCTCGTGTTAGAAATAAGACTACCAACTCCGGATGGACTTCTTGGATTATCACTGGTGAGCAGTCAAATGCTACCGGTAAGATTCAGGCTTCAGAATCTATGAGATATTTCGCTCCTAATGATGATTATGAGTTTGAATATGTCAGAGTAGTATATGATATAGCTAATAAGAAGGTTTTATATCCTAACTATTATGCATTGTTCCAGGCAGGATCTCCTTTTTATGGATATACATATTCCGGAACAAGTGATTTTGAGACTATTTATTCTTGCGGATGCAGATGGAATATGCCTCCTATGAAGTTGAATGTATATAATACCACCTCTTCAGGAAGTAACACTATTTCATTTAAGGGCGATATGGTTACTGCTTTCTTCGTAAACAATAATCTTAAAGCTAAGTGTTATCTTGCAAGTAATAATAAGTTTATTAGAGAGCGCCAGTGTCAGAATGCTAATCCTGTAAGGCCTAATCCTGCTGCTCCTAATAAGTATTACTACACAACTACTTTTGAACTTGATAATTTCAATAATGATGTAAACAATAATCAGTTGACCAGAGGTTTAACTTATAATGTAATATTTGGTGTTACCAGTTACTATTTATATGATAATGTACCTACATCATTGAATCAGAGTGAATGGATAACAGCAACTAATATGCCTTCATCATTAATGACAATTAATGGTTCTGATTTCATTCCGATTGAGCATGTAAGTTGTTATAATAGTCTTACTGCAGCAGATCCTACCGGAAATAATTATGCAGTATTTACTTACTAATTAGAATTAAATAATATGATTATATAAAAGGCTGGCTCGACCAGCCTTTTATTATGTCCAAAGTCAATTAAATTAGTGACTTTGATGTATTTATAATTGTTTGAGAGGGACATCTATGAAGAAAACAATAAATAGAAAATATATAATTGGAATTATTATTTCTGTTATTGTTGTGGTTTTGGTGATTGTTTTAATTAAGTTTGTGATTAGTGCATCAGGACATCAAAATAATATTAGCGAAAGTGGAGATGAAGTTCATGATATTGTTAATGAACTTAGTTATAATTTGGATGCCGGAAAGACCACTATAGATATTTATAGTAAAAATTATGATAATGTAATACATGCTATTGAGCTTTTATATGATGATCCTGAGTATTTTTGGTTATCGAGAGATTATTCCATAGTGACCATTAAGGGGTTCCAGAGAATATCTTTTTCGGTTTATTATCCTGAATATAAAGATATGTTAGTTGAAATCGATAAATCAGCTAACGCTATAATTGATGGAATTGATAAAAATGTTTCTGATTATGAGAAGATTAAGTGGGTTCATGATGAATTATGTTCTCGAATCACTTATATAAGTACTGATAGTGAAGATGAACATAATATATATGGAGCCTTGGTTAAAGGACGAGCTGTTTGCGAAGGCTATGCTAAATCCTTTGATTATATTTTGAAGAAGCTTGGATTTGAGACAATTTATTTTTCGGGTACATCTGTTAAGGATGGTATATCTATTCCTCACTCTTGGAATGGCGTATATATTGATGATGAGCTTTATTATTTCGATGTTACCTGGGACGATTCTGATGATAATATTATTTCCTACAGTTACTTTGGCGTTACATCAAATGAGATATTAAAATATCATTCTTTTGATCAATATCATCCTGTTATTGATAGTAAAGCGGATACATATAATTATTATATGTATAATGATCTGATTTTGTATGAATACTCAAAAGAGAATGTTGCTGCACTGATTAATAAGCAGAATGAGATTATAGAAATTAAATGTAATTCGATTATAGTATATGAAAACATGCTGAGCATGCTGGAAAGCCCATATCATCTTAATGAAATATTGAAAATGACAAATAAAAACGACAAATTTAATTCGTATACATATATAATTGATGATTCAACTTATTTAATCAGATTGTTTTTTGAGTGATGTTTATATTTACGGTATTATATGCTATAATAGTTTATGAAAATTTTATAATTCTATAATTTTATATTTATATATGACCTTCTTTGAGGAGTTTAACAATGAAAAGCAATATTGATAGTGAAAATGTTAAAAATGTAAAGAGTACCGGTAAAATAGGTATTTCCGATATTATTTGTTTTATATGTGCTATTACTTTATGTGTAGTCCCATTTGTGCCGTTTGTTGATGAATTAGATGTTGTTTTGGGTGTTGTTGATGGTGAATTGGCTCCTGTTCAAACTGTGGTAGCACATCTTACACTTATGTATTCATGGTATGGATATTTAACTATTCCTGTGGCTATATTAGTTGTACTTTCAACACTTAAGAAGTACACTCCTTTGCGTATTGTTATGCTTGTATCTGTGGTTGGTGTAGCCGGATTCCTTGTTGTTTTGGCAAACAGATTGGTTATGAAAATTTTCACCGGTGGTTTATATGAGCCTGCAGTTGGGTATTATCTGTTAATTGCGGCATCAGCTATGGTTGTAGTGATTACATTAACTAAGTTGATGAAAGAGAATAATAAGAAGTAGGTAAAGCAGTTGATGAGTAATGGTTTAGAAATGCAGGATGTAAATAACAAAAAAAATATCATACAAAAGCTGTTGACCGGATACAAGCTTGAGTGGCTTGTATTAGGTTTGTATGTGATTTTGTATATTGTGGTTACAAGATTTCATGAGCCTTGGTTTGATGAAGCTCAGGCATGGCAGATTGCAAGATGTGCGTCTGTTAAAGATATATTATTCACAATACCTCATTATGAAGGACATCCGGCTCTTTGGAATTTTTTGCTTGTAATTCCTGCTAAATTAGGCTTGCCATATGAAATATCATTAAAGACTATTGGCGGATTAATAGGCGTTGCTTCTACAACCTTGTTTTTGTTTAAGGCACCTTTTAAGCGTTGGTTCAAATTACTATTTCCGTTTACCTTTTTTGCATTCTATCAGTATGGAATTATTGTAAGACCGTACGGTTTAATGTTTTTACTTATTGTTCTTTTGGCTATTACTTTTAATATGCGTAATGAGAAGCCATGGATTTTTGTAGGATTACTTATCGTTCTTTGCTTATGCAGTGCTTACGGTATCTTGATATCCGGAGGTATTGCTATTGCATGGGTGATCGATATATTAAAAGAGAAAAAATTTAGTGAAACACTAAAGTCTCTGTTTACTACTAAACGCATGTGGTCTCTTTGGGTATTGCTTGGCGCTGCTTTGATTATTTGTTATCAGATATTGCCCAGAGAAGATACATTAGCTACTAATTTTATAAAGAGAAATAGCTTTGGCGAAAGATTAATCTGTGCATTGTTTGCTTTTTTGCCTGATGTATTTTTTACAGAAAATAAATGGTCTATTAACGATGAGCTATTAATAGACATTGAATTTAATGTAGGTAATTTGCTTCTTTTTGCATTGTTTGGATTGCTGATATGGTTAGTGATATGGTTGCTTTCAACTAAAAGAACATTCAAATATTTTGCTATTCCATATGTTTTGTTTGCTGTATTTTCCGCATCTGTGTATTTTTCATCTCATCACATAGGATTAATATCCTTTTTACTTGTTTTCTGGGGGTGGATTACCTGTACTGAAAACGGTAGGGTATTGAATCTGCAAATGCTGATAGATAAGTTTACAAATAAAGCTACCGGCAAGAAATTATTGTCAGAAGCTAATGTTAAGTTGGCCAAGGTATTTGTTGGATTTATAGAAGTTATTGCTGTCCTTTTATCTATTTATTGGTCGATTTCTTCTTCGGTTCTGGATGCTAAAATCGAGTTTAGTTTTGGACGCGAAGCCGCAGCATTCATTAAAGAACATAGCATGGAAGATTTACTGATTATTTCTGAATGGGGATACAATCAGAAGGATTATAATGATTTTGGTAATGAATATGTAAATGATGTTTACTATATGCATATTCCGGTCAATATCTATCCGTATTTTGATAAAGAAATTGTAGCAAACATGGAAGAGGGTTATGTTACCCATATCTATACTACTGAAGAGGTATGTAACGAAAAGGTAGAAGAATGGAGCAAACTGCCGTATCCGGATGTATTGCTTGGATATGTTGATTTGAATGCATTATACGATGGTGAGATATCTCGTACTGATTATTCGCCTGTGTTCAAGTTGGAAACAAATATAATCTGGAGAGGTACAGATTATAAAGGATACAATTATATTTATGTTAGAAATGATTTGCTAGAGCAGCACGGATTGACGAGTCTTTATGATGGTATAACTGTTGCTGATTAAGGATATGAATAAAAAGAATCCCAATATTAATCTAAAAATAGATTCAAATAAATCTAAGATCCCGGTTCCGGAACTGATAGTGATTGTTCTTTATGTTGTTTTTTATACGATTGTTACTATTTTTCATGAACCCTGGTTTGATGAGTCTGAGGCATGGCAGATAGCAAGGTGTGCTTCGATAAAGGATATATTATTTGTTATTCCGCATTATGAAGGACATCCTGTATTATGGTATTTCATATTAATGCTTCCGGCCAGATTAGGTTTTCCTTATGAGATAAGTCTTAAGGCAATCGGCGGTATAATTATGCTTGCCAATGTTGCTATTTTAGAGCTTAAATGTCCGATAAAAAGATGGATTAAATGGTTTCTTCCGTTTACTTACTTCTTTTTCTACCAATATGGAATTAGTGTAAG
>JAKSRU010000046.1 GCA_024403475.1 Lachnospiraceae bacterium
GGATTTCTTCAACAGTATCAAGTATCACATCGGAATTCCTGATGATTATTCCTTCCCTTCAGGACACACTATGAATGGAGTTACCGCTTCTATGTGTATTCTTTTCTGTGCTATCAAGGACAAGAAGAATGTATTGTACGGTGTAGGAGCTGTTATTTTAGCAGGTATTATTGCATTTTCAAGAATGTACCTTTTTGTACATTGGCCTACCGATATTATGGCAGGTGCACTCGTAGGACTCGTAATTGCTATCGGTTCATTCTTTATCATGGACAAGAAGCTCTGGCCTGTAATCGATAAGGCTTGTGCTAATCTCAAGAAAGCTATCGACCGCAAAAAACAGAATAAGAAAGTGTAATGAACGGTCGAATAAGAACATAAAAGTAAGTGATAGACAGATCAATTGTTACTGAAGTAGAACTCATTTTACGAATGTTAGGGTGGCTTAATGAATAAAGACGAGAGAGTCGAAAAATTGATTTCCGAGATTGAAAAGGTAATCGTCGGTAAGCGTGAAGTAATAGAACTTGTTGTCGCAGCCCTACTTGCACGCGGACATGTATTGGTTGAAGATGTACCCGGTGTAGGCAAGACTCAGATGGTTTCTGCGATGGCAGCAGCCTGCAACGGAGAATTCCACAGAGTACAGATGACTCCCGATATTATGCCCGGTGATATTACCGGATTTTCAATGGTTCGTCAGGACAGTGGAGATATGATTTTTAAGAAGGGTGCTGCCTTCTGTAATTTCTTCCTCGCAGATGAAATTAACCGTTCTTCACCTAAGTCTCAGTCGGCATTGCTTGAGATCATGGAGGAGAGACAGGTAAGTATGGATGGTGTAACCTATGAGTTACCCCAGCCCTTTATGGTAATGGCTACGCAGAATCCGGTTGAGACCTACGGAACTTATCATCTTCCTGAGGCGCAGATGGACCGTTTCCTCATGAAATTATCTATGGGTTATCCTACCCGTGAAGAGGAAAAATATATCCTCAGACACAATGGTAGTTCAGCAAGACTGAATCTCAAGACTGCTAATGCCGGAACACATGTTGATAATACCATTAAGACTACAGATATCATTGATCTTCAGGAGAAGGCAGACAATATCTATGTCAGCCCTGCAATAGAAGAGTATATTATCAGAATTGTAACTGCTTCAAGACAGATGGATGGTATCAGATTAGGTGCAAGCCCCAGAGGAAGTATTGCACTTTATCAGGCTGCCAAGGCCTATGCGGTTGTATTGGGAGAGGACTGTGTTCTTCCTGAAATGATTAAGAAGATTGCTCCCTATGTACTTGCACACAGATTGATGTTATCCTCACAGAAGGTTAGAGAATGGGATACTGCAGAGGCCGCTGTTGAGTGGATTCTGAACACAGTGGAGGTTCCTGTTTGAAGAAAAAGCGTAAAGCTCGAAGAAACAGAATAGAAAAAATACTGGGAGCACTTTTTAGCTATTTATTGGCAATATTCAGCACGGTTATTTTTGCACTGTATTGCAGTGGAAGAGTAGGCTGGTTCTTGCTTATGGTAGTTTTGGGGGCTCCTTTGCTTTCTTTTGTATGGACTTTCATTGCCTATAACTTTGTTACCGCCGGTTTGTACACCCAAAACAGGCTGGTTGAAAAGGGTAAATGGGAGGAATTCCGTCTGTATTTGAGAAACAGAGGATTCTTGCCGGTACCTGAGATTAGTGTGTATTTGAAAAATGACGGTCGTGTCGCAATTGCGAGAAAGATTATATCACTCAGCTTCGTAATGCGTGGAGAGATTGTTGAGGACTCTAAGTTTTTCACAATGTTCGCAGGCTTGAGCGAGGTGGAAATCGAGAAGGTGGTTGTGAGCGATTTCTTTGGAGTACTTAATCTAAAGCTCAAGAAGGATGTACTTGAGAGCATTGCCGTTGCGAAGGATGCAACAGAAGGATTTGATGAGGATAGTGTATCTCTCAGCCGTAAATTGGAAATAGGAATACTGCCGACTCTGAAGGAATTAGAGCACGAGGATGAGTGGCTTTTATCTGCCAGAAGTGCTGCTTTTGACGGAGAAGAACCTGAAGATACAATAAATGACAGTAGTGCCACTTTTGGAGGCTTCCCCGGATATGATCACAGAGATTATGTTCCGGGAGATCCTATCAAGAGAATTAACTACAAGCTTTCTGCCAGAGTAGGTCGACTTCAGGTACGCTTGGATGAGACTCAGGCAGTTGCAGGAATCAGTATGTATCTGTCCGATGCACTCAGAACAGATATGAGTGAGGGCGAGCCGTATATTAAGAACTGTTCTCAGTGTCTGGATGAATTTATTGCTATAGCCAGACATTTATATATTTTGGATTTTGCTGTTACTGTTTATTTGCCGAATGATTACGGATTTGAGCTCACCAACGACAGTAGCATAGAAGAATTGCGCGAAAAGCTTGCGTTTCAGAAATTTGAGCCTACTGATTTTGTCGATGAGAGTACGCTGAAATCAGCAAGCGGAAGCCTTATAGCGCTTATGCCTTACTCTGTAAATCCGGTAATTGAGATGCTTAAAAAATATTCATATCTCGAAGGAAACAGTGTATCTGTTTATGTCTCTTCGATTGAAAAGGGGAGGAGACTATGAAAAAGAGGTTGAAAAATTATCTTACGCAGGAAACTTTTACGCTGGAATTAGCAAGCGTTCTTTTAGCGGGAGTCTTGCTTTCTACGGTATATTCGTTGTTTGAGACACCGGTGATACAGGTTGTTTTGTTTGGATTACTGGAAGCAGTATTGAGCATTCCGTTTGCTCTTCTGTGCCATTTTACAAACGGTCACAGAAAGCTGGGAACTGTAATTTGTCTGCTTGTATATGGAGGACTGCTCTTTGGTCTTTCAGCGCTTTCATATCCCGGTTATTTAGAGACAGGAGAATCCTTTGTACAATGGTTGGTACAGGATATTGAAGGCGTTGGGTGGTCAATGAGCTACGGACTGCTGTTGTGCGTCGGTGGCGCAATGTTTTTCGGAACGGTTATCTACTATTTTACAGTAGTGCGTTATCGTATGGGAATGCTGGTGGTCGTTAGTATCATTCCATGTGTTCTCTATGCAAAGGCAGTTGCTGATGTTAATAACTGGTATCTTGTCTTCATTGCAGGAATGAATGTAATAATTGCTATCTTGCGCAGAAGATATGATAAGGTTGAAGAGAGCAAAAATATAAATAATGAGGGCCTTAGTGAAGAACTTAAGGCTGATAAGACCGAAAGCAAAAAGATTAGCATCAGTACGCTGGGGGTTACGGTAATAATTGCATTTGCAGCAATTATTCTTGCTATTTGTGCAGCAATTCCCAAGAAGACCGATGCGATTTTCTATGATCAGTTTGAGGATACTTTCCTTGGAGGTGATACCAATTCTCAATTGGTTGATGCTTCCGGTGAATTATCTGATTTGTCCGGTAATGCCAGCGGATTCCGTTCGGACAGCAACCGCAGATTGTACAGAATAAACGGTGAAGTTTCATACTTAAAGCGTCAGTGCTTTGACATATATGACTTCAAAAACGACAGATGGTATTCCATTGAAGAGTATGCTGAACCTGAATACACTAATCTGGAGTGGAGTGATGTTGTAGCGGGTATTGGTGTCGAAAAATTAAGAACAGCAATAAATAAAGCTGAGGAATTATCTCCGGGATTTGCTAAAAAATACGGTTTGGAGTCTGTCATCGGTATTGATGCGCTTGAAGTTCATGAGACATCGATAGGGATTTCATCCTTAAATTTTGAGGCAGAGTATTTTGTGGCGCCTCCGGGAGTTGCGATGCTTTCACCCGGTGATGCTTCGGAGGCAGCAGTCACTTGGGCCGGAACATTTACAAATCCTAACGGAATGCTGCCGGCAAACTATTCTTATTCTGTTATGACCTCAGGCAATTCAGAGGATATTCTGAATTGGTGTGTGATCGGTGGTTCCGTAGAGAATAAAGCTGTGTTTAAGAATATGCTTTCAGAGCTTGAAGAGATTTTCTCTGAAAATAAGGACTCAATCACCGGTATGGAAATGGCAGCTCTGGAAAGCTATAAATGGGAGCTGGAGAATGCGGACAAATATGCAGATTCCGTTAGCAATAATTCTGATAATATTTCAGATAAGGTAAGAGAGCTTGCGGAGGAATTGACAGTTGATTGTATATATGACTGGGAAAAAGCTGTAGCAATTGAGAGCTATTTCCACCGTGAGAAATTTGTTTATGATTTAAGCTATTATCCCCCGGACGATTCTGTAGAGTATTTCTTATTTAAGAGTAAAAGAGGAACCTGTTCTGATTATGCAACTGCTTATGTCCTTTTGGCACGTGCTGCAGGATTGACAGTTCGTTACTGTGAGGGTTATGTTGCCAAGCAATCAGGTAATTCGAGCGTTTACTATGTAAAAGAGAGTAACGGTCATGCATTCCCTGAAGTATATATTCCGGGTGCCGGTTGGGCAGTATTTGAGCCCACCTCAGGAGTTGTTGACAACGGCGGTGCGAATTCAATTTGGCAGAAATTGCTTATTAATATAAATATGGATTATGATCTGATAATGACTATCGGAATCATTGTAGCAACAATTGCAGTCATAATACTTATTGTAAGATTAATAATTCCGGCTATAATTGAACGAGTATTTATAAGTAGATTACGCAAGGGTACCAAGAGTGCGACAGATGCCTATAAAAAAATTCTCAAGAGAGTTAAGCATGGAAGACTGACTAAGAAATATCGTAAGATTTTGAAGAGAGATCGTTTGGTCAAGAATGTTAATCCATATTCACTTTCACCGGCTGAACTTAACGAGAGGTTTGCTGAAATAGGAATTGACGCTAGTGTCATTTGCTGTGCTGTAGAAACATCGGCTTATCGTCCCGATGACTCACAGAATAGCAAGCAAAATGAGATTTGCAGCGTTTATAAAAAAATTATTGCAATTTTTAAATAATTATTAAATAATTGCAGATTATTACTGTCTGTATTTATGAGAGGGAGAGAAAAACATGATGGAAGATTCCAAAATTATAGATCTTTATTGGGATCGAAACGAAAATGCAATAGCGGAAACTGCCGCAAAATATGGCAAATATTGTCATACAATCGCATTTAATGTTCTCAGTATACATGAGGATGCAGAGGAGTGTGTTAATGATACGTATGTCCAGGCCTGGAACACGATACCCCCTCAGCGTCCGACAATGCTCAAGGCATGGTTAGGAAAAGTTGTTCGCAACATGGCCTTGAATCTTTGGGATAAAAATCATGCACAAAAGAGATATCAGGGTATGGATGTCGCACTGGATGAGCTGGAGGAATGTGTACCTGCTACCCAGACTGTAGAAAGTGCCCTGGAGGATAAGGAGCTTGGAAAGGTAATAAGTAATTGGCTCAGAACTCTGCCTGAGGATGACAGAAATTTGTTTATTCGCAGGTATTGGGGTGGAGATGCAGTAAACGATCTTGCTGATGAGTGGGGACTTACACCTAACAAGCTGGCGCAGAAGATGTTCAGGCTTCGCAACAGCTTAAAGGCTGCGCTCGAGAAGGAAGAGGTGTACCTATGAGTGAAAAAGGAAGGAAATTATATAATGGCATCACTAATATAGATGATGACCTTATAATGGCTGCGCTTGAAGCTAAACCGAGTGTAAAGGCAGCACCGGTTAAGAAGAAAAAGCCGGCTATGTACTATGTCTACAGATGGGGTGGAGCTGCAGCAGCTGTGATTGCTTTGGCGGTGGTAGGCATTTTGGTAGTGCCTATGATGACTAAAAATTCAGAGTCCGCTAACTATATGACTGATTCCGCACCTATGTATTCAACAAATGATTCTGCTGTGGCAGAGGTCGATAGCGATACATGCGAAAATGCAGGATCAAGCTATGGAATTAAGGATTCTGAGACAAATGGAATCGAATCAGATTATTACGCAGAGGAGACTGATGAGGAATATTGTTCTGAAGTAGCAGATGCTTCTGATGTAGTACTTGAGGAGAATCAGATTTATCTGGATGTTGATTTTGATAAGGTTGAGGAGATTACTCTTACCTATCCCGGACATGACACTGTTGTCATAGAAACATCCGTTGCTGAAGAAATTGTCGAGCTTGTTAACAGTATGGGAATTCTGAGTATAAAAGAAGATTATCAGGATGTAACTACTGATGAATATGCTACAATAGAAGTTGAAATGGTAGATGGAAGCGTATTGGAGATTACTCCCAAGTATCCTTATATTTTCATTAACGGTGAGGTATATGAGTGCGAGGGTAAGGCACGCGGAATCTATAATCTGGCATTGTTCATTAATGAGTTTTGCAAGGAATATTTTGGAGAATAGAGTAGGAAAAAACTATGTTCCTTCGTGATTTGAAGGTTGGAGATCGCGCGATAGTAAAGGCTGTAGGTGGAGAAGGAGCTCTCAGACAGCATTTCTTAGACATGGGAATTATTCCGGGAGTTGAGGTCAAGCTGGTGAAGCTTGCACCAATGGGCGACCCGATGGAGCTCACTATCCATGGTTATGAGTTGACTCTCAGACTTGCTGACGCGCAGCAAATTGAAATTGAAGAATGTAAACCTGAAAACTCTGCGGCAAGTGAAATTGTCGCAGATTTTTCCCGTTTAAACGATAAGTCAAAAAAAGAACGTAAATCAGAGCGAAAATCAGAAAATGATAAAGAACCGGGCATCGGTTCAAAGTCAAAGCCCGCTTATAAACCTATTCCTCATCCCGGCCTTGGTGAAGATGGTAAATTTCACTGTAAAAGAGATGAGAATCCGCTTCCGGAGGGCACAGTGCTTACCTATGCTCTCGTAGGAAATCAAAATTGCGGAAAGACTACTCTTTTCAATCAGCTTACCGGTTCTAATCAGCATGTGGGTAATTTCCCCGGAGTAACTGTAGACCGTAAGGATGGACAGATTCGTAATCATGCCAATACCAAGGTTACGGATTTACCCGGAATCTATTCTATGTCTCCCTATACTGCAGAGGAGATAGTATCGCGTAATTTTGTGCTTAATGAGAAGCCCAAGGCGATAATTAATATACTTGATGCAACAAATATTGAGAGAAATCTCTACCTGACTATGCAGCTTTTGGAGCTGGGCATTCCGATGGTAGTAGCACTCAATATGATGGATGAGGTTAAAAATAATAACGGTTCTATCGATGTAAACCTGATGGAGGCTATGCTTGGTGTGCCGGTTATTCCTATTTCCGCAGCGAAAAACCATGGTGTAGATGAGCTGGTAAATCACGCAATCCATGTTGCATATTACCAGGAGACTCCGCTCAGACAGGACTTTTGTGATGAAAATGATAACGAGGGTGCCATTCACAGAGGTATTCACGCAATCATTCATTTGATAGCTGACCATGCAGACAAGGCCGGCATTCCCGTGCGTTTTGCAGCCAGTAAGCTGGTGGAGGGCGATGATCTGATATTGGAAAAGCTTGAGCTTGATGACAATGAAAAGGATATGCTCGAGCACATAATAGTTCAGCTCGAAAAAGAGCGTGGGCTTGACCGAAGCGCTGCGATGGCAGATATGAGATTCTCCTACATTATGAAGGTTTGTGACGCAACTGTCATAAAACCGGTGGAAAGCAAGGAGCATCAAAGAAGTAAAAAGATAGATAAGGTGCTGACCGGTAAATTTACGGCTATTCCCTGCTTCATACTGATTATGTGCACCGTATTTTTCCTGACCTTTAATGTAATCGGAGCATTTCTGCAGGGACTTATCGAGAAATTCATAGAATGGCTCACTGCGGTTACGGATGCCGGACTGACGAGTGCAGGAGTTAACAGTACTTTGCACAGTCTGATAATAGATGGAATTTTTGCAGGCGTCGGAAGTGTGCTTAGCTTCCTGCCTATTATAGTAATAATGTTTTTCTTCCTGTCGATGCTTGAGGATAGCGGTTATATTGCCAGAGTAGCCTTCTTTATGGATAAGCTTCTCAGAAAAATCGGTTTGTCGGGAAGAAGTATTGTGCCTCTGCTGATTGGTTTTGGTTGCAGTGTTCCGGCGATAATGTCTACCAGAACGCTTCCAAGTAAGCGAGACAGGCGAATGACTATACTGCTTACACCGTTTATGAGCTGTAGTGCCAAGCTGCCGATATATGCTTTCTTTGTTAATGCATTTTTCCCGAAAAAGGGCGGATTTATAATGGCCGGTCTGTATTTGGTCGGAATTGTGGTCGGTATCCTCGTGGCATTAATATACAAGAAGACACTGTTTAAGGGTGAGGCAGTTCCCTTCGTAATGGAGCTACCCAATTACAGATTGCCTGGCGCTAAAAATGTAATGCATCTTCTCTGGGAAAAGGCTAAGGATTTTCTGCAGAAGGCCTTTAGCATCATTCTCATTGCGACCATAGTGGTATGGTTCCTGCAGAATTTTGATTTCAGATTTAATCTTACTGCAGATCCTTCGATGAGCATTATTGCAAGGCTTTCAAGCTTTATGGAGCCTGTATTCTCTCCTGCAGGTTTGGGAGATTGGAGGATTTGTACTTCATTTATCACCGGATTTGTTGCCAAGGAGAGTGTGGTATCTACAATGCAGATTCTCTTTGATGGTGATATTACAACAATTATGACACAAGCGTCAGCTGCATCTATGCTGGTATTCAGCCTTATCTATACTCCCTGCGTTGCAGCAATTGCTGCAATTAAGAGAGAGCTTGGTGCTAAGTGGGCTGTTATGGTTGTGTTGTGGCAATGTATATTAGCATGGATATTGGCAGTAATTGTTTATCAGATTGCAATCCTTCTGTAGGCGCCTGATAGTAGAAAGATAGAGAATGAAGTTAATAGATTATATCTTAATTGGAATAATTGTGCTGGTTGTAGCTGTGGCGATTTTTATGATGGTTCGCCGACGTAAGTCCGGTTGTTGCAGTGCTGGAAGCGGATGCTGTGGTGATTGCAGTAGTTGCTGCGGTGGCTGTGGCAGCTGTAGCGCCGGAAGTAGCAGCGGGAAGTAGCGGCGGCACAAGCAACACCTCCGGTTCTGCTTGTGAAGGTTGCAATAAAAATGTAAGGTAGAAGTTAAAGTCAGATTGGAACACATTTGTATTGTGCACATAAAGTAAATGAGGCTCTTCAGCTGCAGGGAAGAGAACCGAATTTATTCTTATATTAGTTAATTGTATATTCGTTAATTATAATTAAGCCTTGTCGAGATTTTTTCTTATTTCTTCAAGGCTTAAACCTGTTTTACGGGAAATATTGGCGAGATCTTCATATTCCCACTTTTCGCGGACAATACCATAGCCGGTGGATACCTTCTTGCGAACCGGTCCGTACTGGGTGTCCACGGTTTCAAGATGTCTGTCCAAGCCGTAACGGCGGCTGACATATTCTCTTACACCCAGGGTTGTGGTGTGTCTTAATATCAATTCTATAAATTTCTCCTTGTCAGCGTTGCGGCACATAACAGTGATTAAGTGGCCGGGACGTCCTTTTTTCATAACTGCGTTTACAGCATAAGCATCAAGAGCACCCTCCTTCATGAAGATGTCGATAGCATAGCCTATAGCTTCGGGAGTCATATCATCTACATTGCAGGTGAATTCTGTAATCTCAGGTGAATAGAAGCTTGCGGGAATCGGAGTTGAGTTTTCAGCGGTATTTTCCATATTTTTCTCTTTCAATATAGTGTCGGATTATCTTGTTAGTGCGTTTCTACTTATCAGAATAAATGATATGCAGGCTATTATCAACACATATAAAATTAAAATCAATCAACAATATTGAGAAATATTTTTATATTTTTGCATTGACAAGCGAAAAATAAATGATAGTATAAACATATGAACAATGAAGCATATGTTCAAGGCATAAAGATATTCATGTTCAGAGAGGAGAGAAAAGATGAGTTTTATTGAGATCAAAGGAATCAAAAAACATTATGGCGAGGATGAGAGCCGTGTGGATGTTCTGAATGGAATTGATATAGAGATAGAAAAGGGCGAGATAGTAGTATTACTCGGACCTTCAGGCTCAGGAAAGTCTACCCTGTTAAATATAATTGGTGGAATAGATGACGCAGACGATGGCTATATTGCTATCAATGGCGAAAAAACGGCTAATATGTCTGAAAAAGAACTTACAATTTACAGAAGAAAGCATCTGGGTTATGTGTTCCAGCAGTATAACTTAATCCCCAATCTCAACATCAAAGAAAATGTAGAGGTTGGGGCTTATCTTTCGGATAAACCGCTTGAAGCGGATGAAATACTTAAGACTTTGGGGCTGTACGAGCATAGACATAAGCTTCCGAACCAGCTTTCCGGCGGTCAGCAGCAGAGAACCTCTATAGGTCGTGCGATTATTAAAAATCCGGACATTTTGCTCTGTGATGAGCCGACAGGAGCCCTTGATTATAAGACTTCGAAGGAAATATTAAAGCTTATCGAGGAGGTCAATCACAAATACGGAAATACAGTAATCATGGTAACGCACAATGATGCTATTAAAAATATGGCGGACCGAGTAATCAAGCTTCGTGATGGTGCAATTCGCAAGGATTATAAGAATGAAGCTAAGATTCCTGCAGCTGAGCTTGACTGGTAGTGAGCACTTGATTTGATAGAGCATAAATGTGAGGTAGATTATGAAAAATCCGTTGAATAAAAGAATCCCCAAAGAGTTGGCGGGTGACTTTGGAAAATATATAGTAATTTTTCTGTTTATGGTATTGCTTATAGGTCTTGTATCAGCCTTCAAGGTTGTGGGAGAGAGCCTGCAGATTTCCTTTGAGGAGGGTATCGATACCTATAATATGGAGGATGGTCATTTTTCCTTTAGCGAGCCCATAAATGACAACATTGTCAGTTCTATAGAGGAAAAGGCAAATCTGACTATCTATGATTTTGAATACTTTGACGAGGATATAGAGGGAACCTATGCAACTGTACGTGTCTACAAGGACAGAAGTGCGGTAAACATGCCTTGTATCATGGAAGGCGAGATGCCCGAGGCCGATAATGAAATTGTAATCGACAGATTGTTTGCAAGAAATAATGAAATTGAGATAGGGGACATTATCAAGCTGGGTGGAAGAGAGCTTGTATTAACCGGAATGGCAGCTTTCCCCGACTACAGCTGTTTGTTTGAAAGCAACGCAGACTCAATGTTTGACTCTACTCTGTTCACTCCGGCTCTGATGACCGAGGCCGGATATGACAGCATAGAAAGTTCGCATGTTTCTTATAACTATGCATGGACCTATGAGGAAAACATCCCCAGGTCCGACAAGGCAGCAGCAGATAAGCGTTCAAAGGAGCTGATTGACATTCTTGAGGATGTGCTGATTGATGCTAATGAGGCTGTAGTGGATGAGGCAATCAAAGCCGGTAAGCTTGTTGCTCTCAGTGAGTGTCTCGAGAAAATCGAAGAACAGGGTATGGATCCGGCTATGTTTGATTCTGATGCCGGTAGAGAGATGCTTTTAGAGCAGATTAACAAGGCGCTTGAGGATGAAGGCATTGATTTGACAGAAGAATTTGAAGAAGTACTTGATAATTATCCTGATAAAAGTGCAGAGCTTACTGTAGAAGACCTAAAGCTTGCAATGAAGGCTTCAAAGGAGGATGTAAATGCAGCTCAGGAATATATCGACAACATAGAGAATGAAATGCTCACAGTAGAGGATTATCTTCCCAGATATATGAATCAGGCTATTAACTTTGGTATTGATGATGTCGGAAGCGACAGTGCTGTCATAATTTTGTTCGGTTATATAGTTGTTGCAGTAATAGCGTTTGTATTCGCGGTAACCACCAACAATACAATCACTGCTGAGGCGGGAGTAATCGGTACTCTCAGAGCATCAGGCTACACCAAAGGTGAGATTGTGAGACATTATATGGTACTGCCTGTGCTGGTGACCTTTATTGCTGCTATTGTCGGTAATGTATTCGGCTACACAGTGATGAAAAAAGCGATGACGGCGATAGAGTACAACAGCTTTAGCTTTGCGACCTACAAGACCGTGTGGAATGCCGACGCATTCTTACTTACAACAATCGTTCCTATTATATTAATGTTTGTGATTAATCTGGTGGTTATTGCCAATAAGCTCAAGCTCTCACCCCTTCGTTTCTTGAGAAGAGATCTTGGCAAAAGAGGTAAGAAAAAGGCCTTCAGACTTAACACCAAGCTTCCGATTATGATGCGCTTCAGAATCCGTGTTATTTTTCAGAATATTCCTAACTATATTGTATTGTTCCTCGGAATATTCCTGGGCGGAATGCTGGTAATATTCGGATTCATGTTTGGCCCTCTGCTTGATGATTACGCTAAGCTTGTTGTGGAATCAAGAATTGCAGATTATCAGTATATTGTGACCAATACAGAGGTGTCTACTGAGAATGCGAGTGCGGAAAAATTTGCAATGACCGGGCTTAATACTTTTGACACTAAATACAAAGAGGAAGAGATATCGGTATACGGAATTGCTAAAGACAGTGAATATGTATCAGCAGATATTCCTGCCGGTAAGGTAGTAGCCTCCAATGTAATGATGGACAAGTTTAAGCTTAAGAACGGAGATGTAATCAAGCTTAAGGATGACCTTAACGGCACTGAATACAGCTTTGAGATAGCAGAAGATTACAGATATGACGCAGCACTTGCGTTGTTTATGAATATCGACGATTACAGAACAATCTTCAATGAGAGTGAGGATTACTTTACCGGCTTCTTCAGTAATGAGGAGATTACGGATATAGCTGCAGATGACATATACACAATCATTACCATTGATGATCTTCAGAAGCTTTCAAATCAGATGAAGATATCCATGGGTAATATGATGATTTTCATGAGATGCTTCGGAGTGATTATGTTTGTATTAATCATGTATATTCTGAGCAAGCAAATCATTGAAAAGAATGCTAATTCTATAGCAATGACCAAGATTTTGGGCTTCAAAAACGGAGAAATAGGTGGTCTGTACATTGTTGCAACCTCAGTAGTAGTGTTTATATCCCTGCTCCTTACCATACCGCTTATTCACGGAGCATTGTATGTTCTTATGAATGAATACCTGTATGTGAAGATAGTAGGATACATTCCCTTCATGATTGACAAGAGCTGCTATATCAAGATGTTCCTGATCGGTATAGCAACCTATGCGGCCATTTCAGTATTTCAGCTTATCAAAATCAGCAGGGTACCCAAGGTAATGGCGCTTAAGACTGTTGAATAGCATATATGACCCGCATAATAAAATAAGTTTACGAACCAACGGGTAATGTCCCGCCACCATTGTGTGGCGGGATTTTTATTTGGTAAAATGGGCATTATGGCTGATTTGTATTGACGGAAACTAAATAGGTTGATATTGTTATTCTGTATTTTTGTGTGCCTAAATAGATTTTATTATAGGCGGGTATTTTTCGGACAATTGCTTTATAGCATATATAAATTTATATACAGAATAGGAAAAAACATGGAAGAAATGAATTTTTGGCAGCAGTTGGCGTTTGATTTTACCAGATGCTTTATCAGTGAAAATCGTTGGCAGCTTCTTGGAAAAGGTATCCTCGTTACAATCGAGGTATCGCTGGTTGCGGTTGTACTCGGAACAATCATCGGATTTTTGATTGCGTTGTGCAATCTTTCGAAAAATAAATTTCTCAAGACCATTGGTGGTATATATACGGATGTAATCCGTGGTACTCCGTCAGTTACACAGTTGATGATTATCTACTTTGTTATCTTTGCGGCTGTGCCGATCCCGAAATGGCTCATTGCTTCAATCGCATTTGGTATCAATTCAGGTGCATATGTTTCGGAGATTATTCGTGCGGGTATACAGTCTATTGATAAGGGTCAGACCGAGGCAGGCAGATCACTTGGCCTCAATGCTTCTCAGACTATGACTCATATCGTAATGCCTCAGGCCCTCAAAAATATTTTCCCTGCGCTTTGCAATGAATTCATTGTTCTTATCAAGGAGACTGCAATCGTAGGTTATGTAGGACTTATGGATATCCAGAAGGCCGGCGACTTTATCAAGTCTGCAACCTTCACCGCATTTATGCCTTTGTTTGCAACAGCTATTATTTACTATGTACTGATTAAGCTTCTTACACTTGCGCTTAAGCAGCTTGAAAAGAAGCTTCGCAAGTCAGAAGTTCGATAGGAGGTAACGAGATGATCAAAATTAAGAATCTTAAGAAGCATTTTGGTGAACTCGAAGTTCTCCGTGGAATTGATGAGCATATTCAGAAGGGTGAGGTTGTATGCGTAATTGGCCCTTCCGGTTCGGGAAAAAGTACTTTCCTTCGTTGCCTTAACCTTCTTGAAGAGGTTACCGAAGGCGAGATTTATGTTGATGATGAGCTAATCAATGGTCCTGAAGCAGATATTAACAAGATTCGTCAGAAGATGGGAATGGTATTCCAGCAGTTCAACCTTTTCCCTCACCTCAAGGTTATTGATAATATTACACTTGCTCCCGTGATGCTTAAAAAGATGGACAAGAAGGCTGCAAATGAGCGTGCGCTTGAGCTTTTGGACAGAGTAGGCCTGAAGGACAAGGCAGAGGTATATCCCGCTTCTCTTTCCGGCGGACAGAAGCAGCGTGTAGCTATTGCAAGAGCTCTTGCGATGGATCCTGAAATTATCCTTTTTGACGAGCCTACAAGTGCGCTTGATCCTGAGATGGTAGGTGAAGTTCTCGATGTAATGAAGGACCTTGCCAAGAGTGGCATGACCATGGTTATCGTTACCCATGAGATGGGTTTCGCGAGAGAAGTTGCCACCAGAGTGCTCTTTATTGACGAAGGTGTTGTAATGGAATCGGGCACTCCCGAGGAAGTATTCGGTAATACCAAGAATGAAAGAGCAAAAGCCTTCCTCAGCAAGGTGCTGTAGTGAAAGAAGCCGACTTTTTGATGAAATATATTGAAAGTATTCGTGAAAAATATTTGCTTTTGGCGAAAATAAGTCAATTTCCTATTGAAAAGCCGACAAGTTAGAATTATTATGCTATCCGTAGGCAGATTTGGCTGCCTTCATTGTATAGAGACCTGGGATAGGGTCAGAGGAGAATAAATATGAAAAAGTTTACAAAGTTTGTAGCACTTGCAAGTGCTGTTGTTATGGCAGTAGCTTGTATGACCGGATGTGGAAGCAAGGCTTCTGGTAAGATTGTTTTTGGTACCAATGCTGAGTTCCCTCCTTTTGAGTTTGTTTCAGCAAACGGTGTTATCGATACCTACGACGGAATCGATATTTGCATCGCTAAGCAGATTGGTGAAGACAACGGAATGACTGCTGAAATCGCTAACATGGAGTTTGATTCACTTCTTGTTGCTATTCAGAACGGACAGATTGATGCTGCAATCGCAGGCATGACTGTTACTGATGAAAGAGCTCAGTCAGTAGATTTCTCAATCCCTTACTACAATGCTACACAGGTTATCATTGTTAAGGAAGGTTCAGACATCACTTGTGCAGCAGACCTTGCTGAGAAGTTCACCGCAGTTGTACAGGGTTACACCGGAGAGACTTGCATCACCGAGCTTGGCTACAAGTATGAGTCATTCAAGAAGGGTACCGAGTGCATCATGGAGCTTGTTAACGGCAAGTGTGATGCAGTTGTTATCGATTCAGCTACTGCAAGCAAGTATGTTTCAGACAATGCAGGTCTTGTAATCGTTACCGATGAAGAGGCATTTGGTTCAGAGCAGTATGCAATCGCAGTTAAGAAGGGTAACACCGAGCTCCTTAACAAGATTAATGCTACTATCGAAAAGATGCTTGAAGACGGAACTATCGCAAACCTCAGCGATAAGTACTGCACTGCTGAGTAATCAGACAGAATAGAATTGCAGACGATAATAGAATAATATTAGAAATGACAAATCCCACGATGGTTTCATCGTGGGATTTTTTAG
>JAKSRU010000047.1 GCA_024403475.1 Lachnospiraceae bacterium
AAAAGCCGAATAAAAAGTTAAGAGGACCGATATGTCTGAACTTATTACGAATAATTTGTCTGTAGGTTATGATAAGAAACCGCTCATAAATGAAATAGAGATAGCTGTTAAGGCCGGGAAAATCGTAGTCCTGATAGGCCCGAACGGTGCAGGAAAATCCACTATCCTTAAAACTATGGCAGGTATGTTGGAGCCTGTAGACGGTTTGATATATCTGAATGGAGCTTCTCTAAAAGAGGTTTCTTTAGTTGAGAGAGCACGGAATATTGCGGTGATGATGACCGGAAGAATATCCGAGGAATATATGTCGGTAAAATCTGTGGTAGCCGCGGGCAGATATCCTCACACCGGTCTGATGGGTAAGCTCACGCAGAAGGATGAGGGAGCAATAGATGAGGCCTTGACTACAGTTGGCGCAATTGAACTTAAGGATGCAGAGTTTACCAAGCTTAGTGACGGACAAAAGCAGAGAGTATTGTTGGCGCGAGCTATTGCGCAAGAGCCCGGAATAATGATTCTTGATGAGCCTACCAGCTTTTTGGATATAGGATATAAGCTTTCTTTTCTGGAAACCTTGAAGAAACTGGCAACAGATAAAAACATCGGTATATTGATGTCAATGCATGAGCTTGAGCTGGCAGAACGAGTTGCCGATTTGGTGGTATGTATATCAAGGAGCGGCGGAATCGAAAGAATTGGGGCTCCTTCCGAGGTGTTCAGAGCAAATTTTATAGAGAAGCTTTTTGATGTGGCTCCGGGTTTGCTGGAAAAGACCTATACTTTTGCAAAGCATACTAATCCGGTTGCTGAGGTTCAGGCCAGACTCGGAGAGTCTAAAGCGCATTTTTTGATGGTGCAGGGAACTATGTCCAATGCGGGAAAGAGCTTGATTGTAGCAGGTTTATGCCGAATTTTTAAGCAGGACGGATACAGAGTAGCTCCCTTCAAGTCACAGAATATGGCACTTAACAGTTATATTACTGAGGACGGTTTGGAAATGGGACGTGCTCAGGTTATGCAGGCTGAGGCTGCAGGAGTTAAGCCCAGTGTGTATATGAATCCGATATTACTCAAGCCCAATAGTGAAACAGGCTCACAGGTAATTGTAAACGGCAAGGTGCGAGGTAATATGAGAGCGCGAGAGTATTTTAAGTACAAGACGGAGCTTGTACCGGATATTCTTGATGCGGTAAGAGAGCTGGAAAAACAGGCGGATATCATCGTAATAGAGGGCGCGGGCTCACCGGCAGAGATTAATCTGAAAGCTAATGATATAGTAAATATGGGCATGGCAAAAATGGTGGATGCACCTGTACTCTTGGTAGGTGATATTGACAGGGGCGGAGTTTTTGCCCAACTGCTCGGAACCATTGAGCTCCTTGAGGATGAAGAAAGAAACAGAATAAAGGGATTAATAGTCAATAAATTCAGAGGGGATAAAACCATACTGGATCCGGGCCTTGAGATGATTGAAGAGCGTGGAGGAATTCCTGTGGCAGGTGTGATCCCTTATATGCATTTACAGTTAGAGGATGAGGATTCCTTATCAGAAAAATTTGATAAGAAGGGTAAGGGGCGTATCAGCGTCGGAATAGTACGACTTCCTCATATTGCCAACTTTACGGATTTTGATGCGTTCGAGCAGGTTGAGGATATTGCGGTGAATTATATCACTAAGGCATCAGATATTGCCGAAGCTGACCTTTTAATTATACCGGGCAGCAAAAATACTATTGCGGATATGAGATGGCTCAAGGAAAGCGGGTTGGATGCGGCTATTCAAAGATATGTTTCAAAGGGAAATCCGATAGTTGGTATATGCGGCGGCTATCAGATGCTTGGCGAGAAAATATCCGATCCTTTGGGGGTTGAATGCGGTGGTGAAATCAGTGGTCTTGGTCTTCTGAAGGTGGAAACCGTACTTGCGGGAGAAAAACATACCTCTCAGGTCAAAGGCTGCTTTGCTGATAATGATGGTATATTTGCTGCATTGTCCGGTGTTGAGTATGAGGGCTATGAGATTCATATGGGTGAGACAGAAGGCGTTGGCGATGCGAGGTTAATGCAGTTTACCGCTGACGGCTCCGGATATTGCGATGATAATGTATATGGAACCTATGTACACGGTGTTTTTGACAGAGCAGAGATTATTAAAGCTATAGCCGGAAGTTTGGCTGAACGCAAGGGTATAGACTTAAGCCTTGGTACCGTAATGGACTATAAGGCGTTAAAGGAATTGGAGTATGACAGGCTTGCTGATACCATGAGAGAGTATATGGATATGGAGCTTGTTTATCGAATGATAGGATTGGAAAGAGAATGACGAAGCAGGAATTGCTGAATATAAAGCTTCCCGAGTACAGGGAGGATGTAAGAACAGAGGCAAAAAGAGAATGGGACTCTATTGCTAAACCGCTGGACGGGCTCGGCGACTTTGAAGCAATGGTCTGTGATATTGCTGCTATGCAGGGCTTTGTATGCCCGAATGTCGAAAACAGGGTATTACTGGTATATTGTGCGGATAACGGAGTGGTCAAGGAAGGTGTATCTCAGAGTACACAGGAGATTACAGCTCAGGTTGCCACCAGCCTGGGGAGAGGAGTCAGCTCTGCAAGTATTCTTGCGGAGAGTGTGAAGGTTAAGGTTATTCCGGTGGATATCGGTATTAACAGCGATGATGAGATATTTGGCGTGCTGAATAGAAAGGTCGCAAAGGGGACTAAAAGTTTTATAGAGGCTCCCGCGATGAATGAGGAAGAAACCATTCAGGCAATATCTACGGGAATAGAGCTTGTAAAGGAGCTTGCGAACGAACGCACCGGACTTATCGCCACCGGAGAAATGGGAATAGGAAACACTACGACTGCCACAGCTGTTCTTTGCGCATTGCTTTGCTTAGACAGCGACACAGTAACAGGACGTGGAGCCGGTTTGGATGATTTAGGACTTAACAGAAAAAGAATGGTGATAAGAGAAGGAATCGCCCGATATCAGAAGCAATTTGATTTGACTTCGACCGAGGCGGAGCGAGCTTTTGAGATATTAAGGTGTCTTGGAGGCTTGGATATTGCTGCGATGTGCGGAACCTTTATAGGCGGAGCTTTGTACGGAATACCGATTGTGATAGACGGAGTAATCAGCTCCTGCGCAGCCATACTTGCAGAAAAGCTCCTGCCGGGATGCAGCAGATATATGCTTGCCTCACATGCCGGAAGAGAATCAGGAAATAATATAGCACTGGAGGCATTGGGCAAAAAGCCATACATCAATGGAAATATGGCCCTGGGTGAAGGAACCGGTGCATTGATGCTCATACCACTTATTGACAGTGCGTTACATTTTTACAAAGAAGGAACAAGATTTAGCGCCTGCGGAATTGATAATTATGAAAGGTTTAACTGATGATTACCTTGGTGGTTGGAACCAATAACAGCGGTAAATCCATGCTCGCTGAAAAACTTGTTATGGAGACTTCTGAGCGCAGTAACAGGTATTATATTGCGACTATGATTCCCTTTGGAGATGAGGGAATAGAAAGAATTAAAAAGCATAGAAAAATGCGAGAGGGCAAGGGCTTTATAACCTGCGAGTGGCCTGTGGATATTGATAAACATCTTTGTGAACTGGAAGAAGAGACATTAAGGCATTTAGCAGGTTCCACGATTTTGCTGGAATGCATGTCAAATCTTGTGGGGAATGAGCTTTACTCAACGGATAACAAAGGTTGTAACGATGATTTTTTGACGGAGAAGATAATTTCCGAGGTTAACGCACTAACTGAAGCTGCAGCAAATGTGATTATAGTTACGAATGTTTTCCCACGTGAAGATGAAGGCTACGATGATGAAACGGTAAGATATGTTAATCTTACAGAACGGGTAAATGCAAGACTTAGGAAGCTTTCGCATAAAGTGTACGAGCTAAGAGACGGAGAATGGATTGGTAATGAGAATAATTAAAAATATAATTGTTGCTTTTTCCTTGTATTCAAGAATACCAATGCCTGTATTCGAATGGAAGGAAGAGGATATGAAGCATAACCTGATATTTCTTCCTTGGATTGGTGGAGTGATTGGAGCAATATGCTTTGGAGTTAATATATTGTTTGGGTTAAAGGAGCTTCCTCTCATTTGCAGGCTTGCAGTGTTTAGTGTAATTCCACTTATAGTGACCGGAGGTTTTCATGTAGACGGATTTATGGATGTACAGGATGCACTTAAATCTTATAAATCCAAGGAAGAAAAGCTTGAGATATTAAAGGATCCGCATATAGGAGCCTTCGCAGTAATCAGGTTGGTAATATACGGACTCATCTGGGTGGCAGCTTTGGCGGTTGTGTGCAGCAGTAGTAATGTGAACTATAGATATCTGTTTTTCACAGTATTCGCTTTGGCAAGAAGTGTGATGGGACTATTGAGTCTGATGCTTAAAAAGGCTAAAAAGACCGGAATGCTTAATATGGAAACCAAGAAGGCTTCTATGGCAGATAAAGTTTTTTTGATAATTCAGGCAGCTGTTTGTATAGGAATAGCAGGATGGATAAATGTGCTTGGTGCAGTAATGTTTTTGATAATTTGTCTTGGCTATGTGCTTGTGTACAGACATATCTGTTACAAGCAGTTTGGTGGAGTGACAGGAGATACTACGGGCTACGGACTGGTTTCATTGGAGGAAGCATTGCTGATAGGCATTGCGGCGCTGTGCATTATCGGATGGTAGGGCGAGCAAAATTATGAATTAAGCAGTGGGTAAATGAATTCTCGGATTTGAAGTAAGTTTGATATGAATCAACAGGCGGATGAAGTATGAAAATAAAATGCTTGCTCATCAGGCATGGCAAAACTAAAGGCAATTTGGAAAAGCGTTATATAGGCTGCAAAACCGATGAGCCGTTATTAGAAGATTATAAAGAAATGATGGGACTGATTAAGGAACGGATAGAGGCAGGGTACAATAAGCCGAAGCTGGTGTATGTAAGTCCTATGAAGAGATGTATTCAGACAGCAGATTTTTTGTTTGAAGGTATTGAGCAGAAAATAATTTTGGATTTCCGTGAAACTGATTTTGGAGAGTTTGAGAATAAAAATTATGTCGAACTGGCCGGTAATCCCGAATATCAAAGCTGGATAGATTCAAACGGGACCAAGCCTTTCCCGGGTGGGGAATCAAGAGAGTATTGTATAGAAAGAACAGTAAGGGCCTTTTTCGAAACTGTAAAAGAGATTGAAGCAGGTAAAGTCAATTACGCAAAAGACAATCTTGATAAAACTGATTTCGATATAGATAAATTCAATAGTGCAGTTGCCTTTGCACGAGAGGATGAAACATACGCCTTCGTGATTCACGGAGGAAGTATTATGGCAATAATGAGTTCGCTAACAGGCAGAGATTATTATGATTTTCAGACAGGCTGCTGCGATGGCTATTATTTGGAGTGTACGGTAGAAAATGGAAAAATACATAACATATCATATGATAGCCTTTTGGGCGGGGATTATTCTTGATTTGATTGTGGGGGATCCGTATTGGATGCCTCATCCTATCAGATGGATTGGATCGCTTATCGGTAAGCTTACTAAAGCTATGTTAAATCCTTTTTTGGAGAATGGCAGAGACAGAAAGAAGGAAAAGTCTCGTGGCGTTTTGCTGGTGCTGACAGTGGTTGGTATCACTGTCATATTGACTGTTGTACTGACTGTCGGAAGCTATTTTTTGCACCCTTATGTCGGAATGGCTATAGAGATGATTTTGACTTGTTATATTTTGGCGGCCAAGAGTTTGTATGTGGAAAGCATGAAGGTATCTAAGGCTCTGTCTGAGAAAGGGCTTGCGGCCGGCAGAAAAGCAGTATCGATGATAGTCGGAAGAGATACGGAGTGTCTTGATGAGGAAGGGGTAATCAAGGCTGCTGTTGAAACGGTGGCAGAGAATACCTCGGATGGCATTATCGCTCCGCTTATATATACATTTATCGGAGGACCGATATTGGGACTGGCCTACAAAGCGATTAACACAATGGATTCCATGGTGGGCTACCACAGCGAGAAATATGAAGATTTCGGATGCTTTGCGGCGAGACTTGATGATGCGGTTAATTACCTGCCTTCAAGAATCAGTGCTGTTTTCATGATTGCTGCAGCCTTTGTCGGAGGTAAAAAATACTCTGCCAAGAGAGCAGCGCATATTTTTAAGAGAGACAGATACAATCATAAAAGTCCCAATTCGGCGCAGACTGAAAGCGTATGTGCCGGAGCCTTGGGAGTAAGGCTGGCGGGAGATGCAAGCTATTTTGGAAAAATAGTAAAAAAGCCCTATATCGGAGAGCCCACCAGAGCTATTGAGCTTGCGGACATAAAAAGGGCCGGAGCCTTAATGTTTATTACTGAAATATTGGTGGTACTTATATGCAGCGGAATATACACGGCGGTGATATTTATTCTGAAGTAATTGAATATGATTTCTCGGTAAACACCAATCCTTTGGAATGCGCGCAGCTTCATAAGGAGTTACTTGAACGCGCTTCTGTGAAGCTTGGGCATTATCCTGATCCCGAGCAGCGCAGGTTCCGCGAGGCAGTAGCCCGAATTGAGGGAGTGGCTTCCGAAAATGTATGGGGGTGTAATGGGGCATCTGAAGGCTTTATGGCGATAATCAACATGCTTAATCCTGCAAAGGCTTTGCTCATAGATCCGTGTTTTGCAGGATACAGATATGCCTTGGCTGCTAAAAATTGCCGGATAGAGACCTACAGACTTGATGAAGCAAATGATTTTCAAGTGGGTGAGGCTTTTATTGAAGGCCTGAAGAAGTATGCCGGTGAAGGACTTGATTTGCTGATGCTTGCAAATCCGAATAATCCTACGGGAAAAGTGATAAGCGAGGATATTTTAATTGCAATCCTTGAAACATGCAGGGTGCACGACATAAAGCTTGTGATTGATGAATGCTTTCTGAGAATGAGTTCGTCAAAGAAGTCAATGGTTCAACATATAAATGAATATAACGGTTTATATGTTGTAAATGCGTTTACGAAGTTGTTTTCCATTCCGGGAATCAGAGTGGGATATATTGTTTCACAGGCTCAAAACATAGAAAGAATCAAAGGATTTACCCCTGAATGGAATATGTCAGTGCTGGCTCATGAAGCGGGAGTTCTGTGCGGAGAGTATTTGCGTGACAGAAACTGGCAGCAGGAAACCGACAGCCTGGTGTTGGAAGAAAGAAGATTTTTGCAGGATGAATTAAGACGCTTAGGCTTAGAGGTTTGGGATTCTGATACCTGCTTTATTCTATTCTGTTCGAACATAACAGACCTGAAGGAAGAACTTATTAAAAGAAGGATACTTATCAGGGATTGCTCTAATTATGAGGGGCTTGGCAAGGGCTATTACAGAATTGCAGTAAAGCAGCATTCGGAAAATGTTGAACTGATTGCTGCTTTGAAGGATATAATTGGCGGATAAATTGGAGATTGGTATGGAACCGGAACACGTTTTGCCACAGGACATAGAAAAAAGAAGCTTTGAGATTATAACAAAAGAGCTTGAGGAGAAGGGAATAGTTCTTCCCGAGGACAAGGCTTTTCTTATAAAGAGAGCGATTCATACAACTGCAGATTTTGAGTACGCGCAGACTATGGCTTTTTCCGAAAATGCAATCACAATAATGGCTGAGTTAATAAAAAACGGTGCTCATATTGTGACGGACACCAATATGGGATTATCGGGTATTAATAAGTCAGAGCTTAAAAAGCATGGCGGCGAGGTTCACTGCTTTATGGCAGATGAGGATGTTGCCATTGAAGCTAAGGAGAGAGGGGTTACTCGGGCAGTCGTCAGTATGGAACGTGCGACAAAGCTTGAAGGTGATGTAATCTTTGCGATAGGTAATGCACCTACGGCACTTATCAATCTTCGCAAGATGTATGATGAGGGTAAATTTGTTCCTAAATTTGTAATAGGAGTTCCGGTAGGCTTTGTAAATGTGGAATATGGCAAGGAGCTCATAATGGATACGGATATACCGTATATCGTTAATAGAGGACGAAAGGGCGGAAGTAATGTTGCAGCAGCTATTTGTAATGCTGTGCTTTATGAAATCAGAAAAGGAAATCTCTAAATAATGCGATTTGGATTTACAACAGGAAGCTGTAGTGCAGCCGCAGCAAAGGCAGCCGCTTTTATGCTCCTTGGCGGAAACAGAAAAGAAGAAATAGTGATTACGACGCCGAAGGGAATAGATTTTCACGCAGAAATAGTCAATATTGAAATCGCTTCGGACTATGTAAAATGCGGAGTGGTTAAGGATGGCGGTGACGACCCGGATATAACAACAGGTGCGATTGTGTATTCTGAGGTACGGTTTTCCGATATTCCGGGAAATAAGATTATCATTGATGGCGGTGAAGGAGTAGGCCGTGTAACCAAGCCCGGGCTGGATCAGCCTGTCGGAAATGCGGCAATCAATTCGGTACCGAGACAGATGATTGAAAAGGAAGTCAGAGAGGTAATGGAACTGATGGACTTCAGAGATTCTCTGGAGGTTATCGTATCCGTTCCGGAGGGAAAGGAGCTGGCTGAGAAAACCTTCAATCCGCGTCTTGGAATTGTCGGAGGTATATCAATATTGGGAACCTCGGGAATTGTTGAGCCGATGAGCAGCAGAGCACTGCTGGATACTATTCGGGTGGAGCTTAATCAAAAGAAAGAGTTGGGATATGAAAGTATTGTGATGGCTCCCGGAAATTACGGCATTGATTTTATGCGGAAGGAATATGCCTATGACTTGGACAGGGCGGTAAAATGTTCTAACTATATAGGTGATACCCTGGAGATGATAGCAGAACTTAATTTTAAGAAGGTGGTTTTGTGCGGTCATATCGGTAAGCTGATAAAGGTTTCCGGCGGAATAATGAACACTCATTCTAAGGAGGCGGACTGTCGAATAGAGCTGATGGCTTATTCTGCGATTAAAGCAGGCGCAAATACGGAAAGTCTGGCAAAAATTGCAGACTGTGTATCTACCGATGCGGCCTACGAACTGATACTTCAGGCCGGAATCGAAAAAGCCTTTATGGATAATGTTATGGAGAAAATCAGCTTTTATCTTAATAAAAAGGCGGCAGGACGTTTTGATATAGAATGTATTGTTTTTTCAAACGAATACGGACTGCTTGGAGAGACTGAAAACGCACGAGCATATATGGAAGAAATTATACGAGGGGAAGATTTATAAATGTCTGAAGAGAATATGATTAAAATTCATTTTGTGGGAGCCGGCCCCGGAGCAGAGGATCTCATTACAGTCAGAGGAGCGGAGTTACTTAAGAAAGCGGATGTGGTAATCTACGCCGGTTCCTTGGTTAATCCTAAACTCCTGGATTATGCTCCGAAGGCAACTGTTTACAATAGTGCGAAAATGACACTCGAGGAAGTGCTTGCTGTTATGAAGGACGCGTATGCCGGAGGAAAAGAACTCGTAAGACTGCATACAGGAGACCCCAGCATATACGGGGCGGTAAAAGAGCAAATGGATGAGCTTGACAGGCTGGGAATTGCATATGACTCCTGCCCCGGCGTAAGTGCCTGCTTCGGAGCTTCATCAAGTCTGAATCTGGAATATACATTACCCGGTGTATCACAGTCGTTGATTATTACCAGAATGGCCGGAAAAACAGATGTGCCTCCGCTTGAAAGCATAGAAAGCTTTGCAGCTCATAAGTCTACGATGGCTATATATCTCAGCACATCGATGCTGGAAGAATTGACTGCAAGACTTATCAACGGAGGTTATACGGCAGAAACTCCTGCCGCATTGGTATACAAGGCAACCTGGCCGGAGGAAAAAAGATTTATCTGCAAGGTATCCGAATTGGCCAAGGTGGCAGAAGCAAACAATATTACAAAGACCGCATTGGTGCTTGTCGGAGATGTAATTGCAACTACAAATTATGAAAAGTCAAGATTATATGCGGCGGATTTTTCTACAGAATACAGAACCGCAAGCATATAGATATAAATGTGACAGAGTGTAGTTGGAGAGCATACAGATGTGATGGCGGCTGAGCAAAAGCAGTGAGCTGATAACAGGATTTAAGTTTGCATAATCGGGAGATATATGATTATAAGAATATGCGCATTCACAGACCGAGGAAGAGAACTGGCTGAGAAGCTTGAGAGGGAAGCGGATAATTACATATGGGAGCACCGGTCTAAAGAGACGAATATTGATGTTTGGGTCGAGGACAGCTTCAAAATGAGGGCACCTATCGTGTTTATCGGCGCTGTCGGAATAGCGGTCAGAAAGATAGCCCCTTTTGTCGCAGACAAGCTGACTGACAGTCCTGTGCTGGTAATAGATGAAAGCGGAGCGTATGTTATACCGATCCTGTCAGGCCATGTAGGAGGTGCCAATGCACTTTCAAAAAGGATGGCGGGTATCCTAAATGCGCAGGAAGTAATCACTACAGCGACGGATGTCGAAAAGCTTTTTGCAGTCGATGTATTTGCTGTAAAAAACGGATTAAAGATAGTTAATCGTGACGGAATCAAAAAGGTTTCATCAAAGCTTCTTGCCGGTGGAAGGATATCAATTGCCTTACCGAAGCAGTTTGAGGAAAACAAAGATAACAGGCCTGACTGCATTGATGTTGTTGATGCAAGCTTAGAAGAAAATGCTGATGTATCAATAACATCAGAAACTACAGCCTTATTAACCTTAGAGCCTAAATCTTATGTGCTGGGAATAGGATGCAAAAAAGAGACAGATAAAGAAAAGCTGGAAGCTTTTATATGCAAAATATTAGAAGACAATAATATTGCGGCGGACGATGTATGCTCGATGGCGAGTATAGACTTGAAGCAAAAAGAATATGCAATCAATTATTTTGAAACCAAGTACAGAATACCTTTTTACACTTATACTGCGGATGAGCTGGAAGCGGTTGAAGGAGAATTTGCCGAATCAGCTTTTGTAAAGAGCATAACCGGTGTTTCAAATGTCTGTGAAAGAGCCGCGATGAAGCTGGCAGGAGAAGGAGCAGAACTTGTAGTCCATAAGACTGCGTATGAAGGTATGACGGTTGCGGTTGCAAAAAAGAAGAGCTGGAGAATTGAATGGGAAACTTGATATATATTGTAGGAATCGGACCCGGTGAGGAATGCTTTTTATCGGGACAGGCAAAAAAAGCATTGGAGAACAGTGATGTAATAATAGGTTATACAGTTTATGCTGAACTGGTAAAACCTGTTTTCCCCTGTAAAGAATATTTGACCACCGGAATGACCAAGGAAATTGAGCGCTGCAGATTGTGCTATGAAGAAGCGGCTAAGGGCAAGACTGTGGCTCTTGTTTGCAGCGGTGATGCGGGAGTATACGGAATGGCGTCACCTATGTATGAACTGCTGCCGGAGTATGAAAATACAGAGCTGGAGGTGGTGCCGGGTATCACTGCGGCTAACAGTGGAGCGGCGGTATTGGGGGCACCATTAAATCATGATTACTGTGTTATCAGTCTGAGTGATTTGCTTACGCCTTGGGAGACGATTGAGAAAAGAATTAAGGCGGCTATAGCAGGTGATTTCGCAATTGCAATATACAATCCCTCAAGCCATAAGAGGAAGGATTATCTGATGAGGGCCTGCGACATAATGCTTGAAAGCGGAGCGAGTCCTGACAGAGCCTGCGGATATGTGGAAAACATAGGCCGTGAGGGGCAGAATGCCACAGTTTGTACTCTCAGTGAATTAAGAGAAGCGCAGGTTAATATGTTTACAACTGTGTTTGTAGGAAATTCAATGTCATTTATTCAGGATAATAAACTGGTTACCAAGAGGGGGTATTAATGAAGACGGTTCTTGTTTTTGCCGGTACAACAGAGGGTCGAGAATTAATAGAATGCCTGAGCGACAGCAATATTTATTGTCACGAATGCGTGGCAACCGAATACGGTAATCAGGTGCTTAAGCCTTCCGAATACGTAACTGTTCACAGCGGAAGACTTGATGAAGACGGAATGAGAAGGCTTTATGACAGTATTGGTTGCGATATAGTGGTTGATGCGACTCATCCGTATGCGCAGATGGTGACTGAGACCATAAAGAAAAGCATAGAGGAAACTCGGATTAAATATTTGAGACTTCTTAGAAAAAATGATGCTGTATCAGAAAATGCAGACTGTTTTGAATATGCTTCCGTAGAGGACTGTGTAGCGGGATTGTTAAAAACAGAAGGTAATATTTTGCTGACTACAGGAAGCAAACAACTTAAGCTGTTCACTGATAATGCAGCTCTTAAAGGAAGAATCATTGCCAGAGTGTTGCCGGGAATGGAGAGCCTTAAGCTTTGCTATGATGCGGGATTAGAGGGCAGACAGATAATAGCTATGCAGGGCCCCTTCTCCAAGGAAATAAATGAGGCAACCATACGAGATTACGGAATCAGGCATTTGGTTACGAAGGAAAGCGGTGTAATCGGTGGTGTTGATACAAAGCTCGAAGCGGCTGTTGAAGCGGGTATTTCTGTGCATATGATTAAGCGTCCGGATACTGATAATCAATCCGGAATGGATGCAATGGCAGTGATTGATACGCTTGAACAGGAGCTTGAATGCAAAATCAAGCGAGGTAACGTGAAGATATCCCTTGTCGGCATCGGACCGGGAGGCAAAGATTTACTAACTGTGGAAGCAGTTAAGGCTATAGAAGAAGCGGATATTATTTTCGGAGCAGCGCGTATGCTGGAGGTGGCTGACGGTAAAGCAGAGAAGTATCCTTATTATCTTAAAAAGGATATCCTGCCTGTGATTGAGGAAAAACATAATTGCTGCTGCAGGGATATTCAGGCAGTCGTTTTGTTTTCGGGAGATACAGGCTTTTACAGCGGTATGTCAAAGTTGTATGCGGCATTAAAGAGCGAGACAGATTATGCTGTGCAGGTGATGCCGGGAATTTCGTCTCTGTCAATTTTGGCTGCTAGACTTGGAACTGATTGGCAGGATGCCGGTATTGTCAGTGCCCATGGAATAGATAATAGAATATGGGAGCCGTTGCTTTTGGCTTCTGTTGAGAAAAATGAAAAGACCTTTTTCCTTACCTCCGGAGTTCGAGATGTAAATGCCATCGGCTCATTGCTTATGGAAAGGGATAAGGAATGTAAGATTTACCTCGGAAAAGGTATTTCATATGATGATGAGCAGGTGGTATGTCTGTCACCCGAGGAATGCATCGGACTTACGGAAGAAGGCTTGTATTCGGGGATTATTATTTCTGAAAGTAATAAGAAGCGTAAGCTGGTTCCCGATTTGCGGGATGCAGAGTTTATAAGAGGCAATGTGCCGATGACCAAGGAAGCAGTGCGTATGCTTTCGGTATGTAAGTTGGGAATAAAGGAGCATGATGTCGTTTATGATATTGGTGCCGGAACGGGCTCTGTATCTGTTCAGGCTGCTGTACTTTCGCCCACTGTAAGAGTGTATTCAATTGAATGCTGTGATGAAGCGATAGCTTTGATAAAAGAAAATGCACGAAAGGCAGGAGCAAAAAACATTGAAGTAATTCAGGCTATGGCTCCTGATGGCTTGGAGGGGCTTCCAAAAGCAGATGTATGTTTCATTGGCGGAAGCAAGGGAAAGCTTGAAGCAATACTCAACCGACTGCAGGAGATTAATCCGTCTATGCATGTGGTTATAAATGCAGTCAGCTTGGAAAGTATCTGCGAGATGAACAATCTTCTTGAAAAGCTGAAGGTTGATAATCTCAGCATTGAGCAGATAGCGGTTACGGATATCAGAGAGCTTGGAAGGTATCATATGCTGAATGCCAATAATCCGGTATTTATATATGCCTTTGATTTTGCAGGCAATAACTGATAAAGCTGTTAATATAGGATTTAGTGTACTCACATTTCATAGAGTGAAATGGGGATTAGTTATGAAAAGTGCAATTATGATTGCCGCAACAGGCAGTGGTTGCGGCAAGACTACAATTACCTGTGCGTTGTTGGCTGCAATGAAAAAGCGGGGACTTGATACAAGAGCCTTCAAGTGTGGCCCCGATTATATTGATCCGATGTTTCATAAAAAGGTAATCGGAATTTCGTCTAAGAACCTTGACCTGTTTTTTTCAGACAAAAAGATGGTAAGGGAATCCTTTTACTCTGATAATGACAGTGACATATCTATAGTGGAAGGAGTAATGGGCCTGTATGACGGTACCGACTCGGCGGACAATGCAGGTTCGTCCTATGATTTGGCGTGCAAGCTCGATATACCGATTGTGCTGGTGGTTGATGCTCACGGTATGGGCAGATCGCTTTTGGCAGTTATCAAGGGCTTTTTGTCTATGGATGAAAACAGGCAGATACAGGGTGTGATACTCAATCGTATATCCCCGATGTATTATGAAACTATCAAGGGACTGATAGAAAAGGAACTGTCGATAAAGGTGATGGGTTACTATCCCAAGATGACTGAAGGATGCTTTGAGAGCAGATATCTGGGACTTAAGATGCCGGACGAAATAGATTGTATTCGGGAACAGATTGATGCGGCGGCAGAGATTGCAGCAGATACTATAGATTTAGATGGTCTGCTGAGTTTGGGATATGTTGATCAGGAAAACCTCACGGATATCTCGGGTAAAAATATAATAAACGGACAATCTAAGGTTAAAATAGCAGTGGCCAGAGATGAAGCCTTTTGTTTTTTTTACGAGGATAATCTTGAATTGTTAAAATCCTTGGGAGCTGAATTGATTGAGTTTTCTCCGATTAAGGATACTAAACTGCCGGACGATATTGACGGACTGTTGCTGGGAGGCGGATATCCGGAGCTTTATGCTGAAAGGCTCTCGGATAATACAGCTATGCGTGAAGCTGTATTAAAGGCTGTTAACGGCGGCTTACCGTCACTTGCGGAATGCGGTGGCTTTATGTATCTGCACGATTCTATCAAGGTTGACGATAAGGAATATCCTATGGTGGGGGCCATCAGTGGCACTTGCGATAAAAAGAACAGACTGGTAAGATTCGGTTATCTGAATATAGAAGAGAAGAATGCATCGTTTTTTTCTGCAGATGACAGAAAAATCAGAGGACATGAATTCCATTATTATGACAGCTCAAATAACGGAAGCGATGCGACAAGTGTAAAGCCCGGTGGAAGCAAAAGCTGGGAGGCAGCGCATATCACTGAAAATCATTGGTGGGGCTTTGCACATTTGTATTATCCTTCTAACAAGGCTTTTGCAAAAGCTTTTGTTGATAAGTGCAGTGCCTGCAGATTGAATCGTAAATAAATAGTGACATATTAAGGACGGAGACGAGCTATGAATAATTCATACAGTTTTTTTGAAAACAGAGATTGCAAATATTATCCCTGCCATAAAGATATAGAAGAGATAAATTGTCTTTTTTGCTACTGCCCGTTGTATAATATCCCGAATTGTCCCGGAAATTATAAAATGATAGAGAGTAAGGGACGACAGATAAAAAGCTGTATGGACTGCACCTTCCCTCACAAGCCGGAGAACTACGACAAGGTCAATGCTATTCTGGCAGCAAAGATGAAATAACTAAAATAAGTAAATTAAAAATAAGTAAAACTATTAAAATAAGTAAAACTATTAAAATAAGTGGCGCGTTGCTTTTTGCATAAAAAAATAAAGCAATACGCCATTTTCTATGTT
>JAKSRU010000048.1 GCA_024403475.1 Lachnospiraceae bacterium
AGTTTGATGACAGAGGAAATATCGGTAAGAGATATCGTCGTCAGGATGAAATCGGAACTCCTTTCTGCATTACCTATGATTTCGAGTCTGAGAATGATGGCATGGTAACTGTACGTTTCCGTGATTCTATGGAGCAGGAAAGAATTGCTATCGCTGACCTTGATGCATATTTTGCAGATAAGTTCACATTCTAATATATAGAAAGTGAGATTGAGGATTAAAAATGAGAAAGATTACTTCTAAACAGTTAAGAAAAGAGTGGATTGATTTCTATGTAGCAAGAGGACACGTTGATTGTGGTGCCGTTTCTCTTGTATCTGATGGTTCTACCGGTGCTATGTTTAATGTAGCAGGTATGCAGCCTATTATGCCTTACCTTCTTGGTCAGAAGCATCCTCTCGGAACCAGACTTTGCAATGTGCAGGGTTGTGTTCGTACTAATGATATTGATGGTATCGGTGATAAGAGCCATCTTAGTTTCTTTGAAATGATGGGTTCATGGTCTCTTGGAGATTATTTCAAGAAGGAGAGATGTCAGTGGAGCTATGAGCTTCTCACTGAAGTTTTCCAGTTTGACAGAGATCATCTTGCAGCTACTGTTTTTGAGGGTGACGAAAATGCTCCCAGAGATGAAGAAGGTGCTAAGTATCGTATCGAGTCAGGTTTTAAGCCTGAAAATGTATTTTTCCTTCCTGCTGAAGATAACTGGTGGGGACTTGAGTACGGTCCTTGCGGCCCTGACTCAGAGATGTTCTATATCGCAGATAAGCCTGCTTGCGGTCCCGATTGTAAGCCGGGTTGTCACTGCGGTAAGTATACCGAAGTAGGTAACGATGTATTTATGCAGTATGAGAAGCATCATGACGGTCATCTTACTCCTCTTGAGAAGAAGAATGTAGATACCGGATGGGGACTTGAGAGAAACCTTGCATTCCTTAACGGACTTGATGATGTATATCGTACAGACCTTTTTGCTCCCATCATTGCTGCACTTGAGGAAATTTCAGGAATCAAGTATGAGGCCGATGAGAAGAGTACCAAGTCTATGAGAATTATTGCAGACCATCTTCGTACAAGCGTAATGCTTATCGGAGACCAGGCAAAGCTTCTTCCTTCAAATGCAGGAGCAGGATATGTACTCAGAAGACTTATTCGTCGTGCTTTAAGACATGGACGTAATCTTAACCTTAAGACTGCTGACTATCGTAAGATTGCAAGCATCTTTATTGACGATATTTATGTAGACAGTTATCCACTCCTTACCAAGAATAAGGAGTTTATCCTTTCTGAACTTGAGAAAGAAATTAATCGTTTCGATGCTACTATTGAGAACGGTATGAAGGAGTATAAGAAGATTCTTGAGACCAAGAAGGCTGAAAATGCTACTGTTATTGATGGTAAATCAGCATTCAGACTTTATGATACCTTCGGATATCCTCTTGAACTTACTATTGAGATGGCTGAAGAGGAAGGGCTTAAGGTAGATGAGGAAGCTTTTGCAAAGTGCATGGAGGAAGCTAAGGAGCTTGCTCGTGAGAATGCAAGTTTCTCTCAGAAGTCTGCTGATGCCAATGTATTTGAAGGCCTTGATGAGTCTGTAGTAAGCACCTTCGTTGGTTATGATAAGCTTACTGTCAGCGACAAAATAGTTGCACTTGCAGATAATACTGCAATGAAGAATGAGCTTAAGGCCGGTGAAGAAGGAACTATTATTACATCTGTTACCACCTTCTATGCAACTATGGGTGGACAGAAGGGTGATGTTGGTTCAATCAAGACTGCTAACGGTAAGTTTGTAGTAGATGAGACTGTTAAACTCCCCGGTGGAAGAATCGGACATATCGGCAAGGTTGAGTCAGGTGTTATCACCTGTGGTGAGACTGCTGAACTTAGCGTTTGCCCTGTTAACAGAGCAGCAACCTGCAGAAATCATTCAGTTACCCACCTTCTCCAGGCAGCACTTCGCGAGGTGCTTGGTGATCATGTTGAGCAGGCAGGCTCATATCAGGATTCTGAGAGAACCAGATTTGACTTTAGCCATGGACAGGCTATGACCAAGGAAGAAATCGAAAAGGTTGAAGCTATTGTAAATGAAAAGATTGCTGAAAATCTTGCCGTTACTACTCAGGTAATGTCTATTGATGACGCTAAGAAGACCGGTGCTATGGCATTATTCGGAGAAAAGTATGGTGATACTGTAAGAGTAGTTTCTATGGGTGATTATTCTGTAGAGCTTTGCGGTGGTACCCATGTCGGATTTACTGCTGAGATTATGAGCTTTAAGATTCTGTCTGAGAATGGTGTAGCTGCAGGTGTACGTCGTATTGAAGCTATCACCGGACTTAATGTGATTGCTTACTACAAGAATCTTGAGAAGGATATAAATGAGGCTGCTGCAGTAGTAAAGACTCAGCCTAATAATCTTACAGAAAAGCTTGCAAATGTTATGCAGGAAATCAAGTCTCTTCAGTCTGAACTTGAATCTATGAAGGCTAAAGCTGCTAAGGAAGCTTTGGGCGATGTAATGGATCAGGTAATTGATGTTAAGGGCATTAAGCTTCTTGCAACTTCAGTTGCCGGCGTTGATATGAACGGACTTCGTGATCTTGGAGACCAGCTCAAGGGTAAGCTTGGAGAAGGTGTTGTTGTTCTCCTTTCTGAACTTGACGGTAAGGTTAACATGATTGCAATGGCTACTGATGGAGCTGTTGCGAAGGGTGCACATGCCGGAAACCTTATCAAGGGTATCGCCGCATTAGTAGGCGGTGGCGGCGGAGGACGCCCCAACATGGCTCAGGCCGGTGGTAAGAATCCTGCCGGTATTTCTGCTGCAGTTGCAGAGGCTTCAAAGGTTCTTGAAGGCCAGGTTTAAGATTGCTTTTGTGAATTAAGTAATCGAAATACTTATGATATTAATAAAGCAGCTTGATAACAAGCTGCTTTATTAGCTTTAATTGCTAAAGATATACTAAATGAATTACAAAAGGGGTATTTGTATGAAGTATTACGTTCTTTATAACGGTAAAGCTAATAATGGTAGAGGATATGCCGGAGCAACAACTATTCAGTCACGACTTCAGGGAGAAAAAATCGAATATGTTGATGCTTACAAAATGAAGTATGACCGGTATTTTGCTGAGAAGAAAAATGAGGACTGCAGAATTGTTCTTTGCGGAGGAGATGGTACACTTAATTATTTTGTAAATCATACAACTGATGAAACAAGAGAAATTGATTTTGACTTTTTCCCTACCGGAACAGGAAATGATTTTTGTAAGGATATTGAATTAAAGCCCGGTGAAATAGTAAAGAATGTAAACAGATACTTAAAAAATTTGCCTACAGTTACCGTAAATGGCAAATCATATAAATTTATTAACGGTGTTGGCTATGGTATTGATGGTTACTGCTGTGAAATCGGAGATGTTGAAAGATCTAAGTCAACTAAGCCTGTTAATTATACAGCTATAGCAATAAAAGGCATTTTGTTCCATTTCAAACCCAGAACAGCGACAATTATTATAGATAATAAGCCGGAAATGGTTGTTGAAAATTCATGGCTTGTTCCTACTATGAAGGGAAGATGCTATGGCGGCGGAATGTATCCGGCACCGTTGCAGGATAGAAATGCAACTGATGGAAAGCTGTCAGTTATGACCTATAGAACTAAATCTGCTATTAAGGCACTTGCTGTTTTCCCTAAAATTTTTAAGGGCGAGCATATTAAGAGCAATATAGTAAATATATATACCGGATATAATATTACTGTCAGATTTGACAAACCCTGTTCTATGCAGATAGATGGTGAAACAATTCTCAATGTATCCGAATATGTAGTTAATGCAAAGTAGAAAAGCACTAAATATTGTAACATTAGTATCTCATATACTTGAAGTATACAGGTACTAATGTTATAATTTTATAGATTATGAGTAAATTGGTACAATCATGTGATTATGAGAGGTATTTGGTTGTATTGAATTAAAATTCGGTTTACCGATGATATGGAGGATTATATGTCAGGACATTCAAAATTTGCCAACATTAAGCACAAGAAGGAAAAGAATGATGCTGCCAAGGGTAAGATCTTTACCATTATAGGACGTGAGATCGCAGTTGCAGTTAAGGAAGGCGGTCCCGATCCTTCTAATAACTTCAAGCTTGCAACAGTTATTGCAAAGGCAAAGGCTAACAATATGCCTAACGATACCATTGAAAGAGGTATTAAGAAGGCAGCCGGTGAAGGCGGCGGAGTTAACTATGAGTATGTAACCTATGAAGGATACGGACCTAACGGTATTGCTATTATCGTAGATGCTCTTACCGATAATAAGAATCGTACTGCTTCTAACGTAAGAAGTGCGTTTACCAAGGGTAAAGGAAACATTGGTACTCAGGGCTGTGTATCTTATATGTTTGATAAAAAGGGTCAGATTATTATCGACAGAGAAGAGTGCGATATGGATGAGGATGAACTTATGATGCTTGTTCTTGATGCCGGAGCTGATGATTTCTCTGCTGAGGATGAGGAGAGCTATGAAGTTTTGACTGCTCCTGATGATGCCACATTGGAGGCTGTCAGAAAAGCACTTGAGGATGCTAAGATTCCTACACTCAGTGCGGAAATTACTATGATTCCTCAGAACTATGTAACCCTTACTGACGATGAGGCAATTAAGTGCATTCAGCGTACATTAGATCTTCTTGATGATGACGATGATGTACAGGCTGTATATCACAATTGGGATGAATAATTAGAAATATATAAAATATAAGCATCATTTTGCAATGGTGCTTATATTTGCTTAATAGGTGGAAGATGGATAAACTTGGAATAGTTGTACCTTGCTATAACGAAGAGGAAGTGTTTCCTATTACTGCTCCTGCATTGAGAAAGGTTCTTGATGATCTTATTGCCAAGAATAAAATTGCAGAAGACAGTTTTGTAATGTATGTAAATGACGGAAGTCGCGATAATACCTGGAATTTAATTGAAAAGGAACATGAAGAACATCCTGTTCAGGCCTATGGTGTAAAGCTTGCAGGTAATGTCGGTCATCAGTTCGCACTTACGGCTGGTTTGCTGACAGCGATGGAAATGTGCGATGTAACTGTATCTATTGATGCCGATCTTCAGGATGATGTCAATGTTATTGAACAGATGATAGACAAGTTCCATGAAGGCTGTGACATCGTATATGGTGTAAGATCTGACAGAAAAACTGATTCGTTTTTTAAGAGAACGACTGCTCAGGGATTTTATAAGCTTATGAATTCTATGGGTGTGAAATCTGTATATAATCATGCGGATTTCAGACTTATGAGTCAAAGAGCAGTTCGCGCTTATTCAGAATATAAAGAGAACAATCTGTTTATCAGAGGTATTATTCCTCAGCTTGGATATAAGACTGATTGTGTATATTATCAGAGACTTGAAAGAGCGGCTGGAGTTTCAAAGTATCCTCTCAGCAAGATGTTGGCATTAGCTTTTAACGGCATTTCATCTTTTAGTGTAAAACCGATTAATATGGTTTTCACTATGGGTATAATAATTATTATTTTATCTATTCTTGCTGCTGTATATGTTTTGGTTTCATATTTTGTCGGACATGTTGAGCCGGGCTGGGCTTCGATTATGTGTTCAATATGGTTTTTGGGTGGCGTTCAGCTTATTGCAATCGGACTTGTCGGACAATATATAGGTAAGATATATATCGAAGTTAAGCATAGACCTCGTTATAACATTGAAAAGGTGTTAAGTAATGATTCTGAAGAAAAATAAAGTAAGTAATTTAATATGGATTATTTACGCTATTTTTGCTTTGGCATTTTCTGCATTTGTTTTCACCAAGACTGCTCAAAGCTTTGGCTTTGATGCGGGTTATGGTCTTGCTGCTGTACCTGTTGCTTTAGGAATTTGTATTGGAATTGTTTTCCTGTATAGAATTCTTTCGGGTAAGTTTAATAAAAAAATATCCCTTAAACCCTTTGCGGCAATGATTATTACGTATGGTATTTCATTGACATTGTTAGGAATAGGTATATGGCTTAGAATAAATGCTTTTGGGCATGGACAGTATGAACTTGGTGAGTATTTTAAGAATTCAGTTATAACCGATAAGCCTATGTATATGACGTTGCATGGGGCTTCACAGTTTTATTATTATTTTTTAAGACAACTGTTTATGCTGTTTGGAAATCATTCGGAAGCTGCTGTTATTTTCCAAATAGTATGTCAAATTGCAGGCTTCATTGCTTTGTTCTTTGGTGTTAAGAGAATAATGGGTGTGATACCGTCGCTATCATTTTTAACTTTCGGCATGATTGCACCTGTATCTGTGTCACAGTGTATGATGTTAGGTCCTTCTTGTATGTTTTTGCTTTTCTTAGGACTTGATATCTTGATTTTGTCTTATACAGTTCCTTTTCGAAAGAATTCATATATTCTTGCAGGAGTTTCAGGCGCTTTAACAGGAATAATCGGATATATGGATTTGATATCCGTTATATTTATTGTTGTTGCAATTGTTTTTTTACTTGTTGATAATGTTGATTTCAACAAGGAAAATGTTGCGGTTCAGAATTCATTTGGTCGCAATATTAATACAAAGGTATCAAAAGGCTCTGCAAAGGGGAATAAAAAAGCAAATAAATCTAATGCGGTAAAGAGATTTATTTCTGTCAAGGTAACAGGATTAAGCGCTGCAAAGGTATCTGTTTTGCAGGACAAGACGATTGCTTTGATAATATATTTCGGTGCCTGGTTATTTTTATTATTTATATGTGTTGTGATTGATTTGGCTGCGACAGGCTTATCTTTTTCTTATGTTGTAAAAACGCAGCTTTCATTTTATAAACCCGGTGCATTTTCATTGTTTTCAGTTTATTCCGGGGTTGATATTATATCCGGCATTATACTGGCTGTGTTAATGCTTATTGGTATTATGTCTGGGTTAAAGAGAGAGCGTACTGATCAGGGCTGTTTTCTTTTTGGTATAATATTAGTTCTGTGTATTATTAATGGTTTCTCGATGCTTGAAGCGAATATGAATTGTTATTTTTATATTTTGCTTGTTGCGTCATTGCTTGGTGGAGAAGCAATTAACGGACTTGTAAATTCGGGTTCAAATGTGCTTGTAAGCATTAAAAGTGCTGATGGAGAACAGGAAAAGTTGCTTGAAGCTGAAAAAATTGCTAAAAACAAGACTGTTCATAAGATTGAAGACGGAGAAATGCTTGATAATCCGCTTCCTGTACCTGAAAGAAAACAACGTAAAAAGATGGAATATGATTACTTTGTACCTGAAGATGCAGAGTATGATATATAGAATGTGAGGTTATTTCATGGCTAATGCCGGAAATCATAAAAATACCGGTCACAGTAATGGACCTTCAAAACAGGCCGGTAAAGCTCAGGGTGGACGCAGCAAAGCTGTTTCTGACAAAGAGCTGAGGGAGAAAATAGCAATAGCAGTTTTTGTGATATTAATGCTGCTTTTGTTTTTATGTAATTTTGGATTGATAGGAACTGTGGGAGACGCTGTCAGCGGCTTCCTTTTTGGCGTATTCGGTTTGTTGGCATATATAACTCCGCCCGCAATAGTTGCTATTTTCTTTATTTATAGAAAGTTTAAGCATAATGGCGATGCGATTAAGCTGATGGCTGCTTCAATCGGTATGTATTTTTTAATCGCTATTATTTGTGATATGGTTTCTCAGACCGGTGTTGGTATGGAAAGCTATAGTTTTACCGAACTGTATAAGCGTGGAGCTGCAGGCAGATGTGGCGGTGGATTGATTTCCGGTTCTATTGCTTATGGGATTCATAAAGCACTTGGATATGCCGGACTGGTAATAATACTTATTCTCGGTATTTTCCTTCTTTTAGTAGTGCTTACTCAAGGAAGACTGATTGTAGGAATTCAGAAGATTTATCACAGCTTAGCTGATGATCATGATATAAGAGCGTCAAAGAGAGAAGAAAGAAGACGTGCTGAAGCTCAGAATCGTGATACCAGACTTATTGAGGACAGACATGGCAGAAGAGATGATGTTGCCAATGATGAAGGTCTTTTAAGGAATAAAAAGCCTATTCCTGCCCCCGGCTTTAATGAAAATGCCGTGACCGGAATCGTTGAATATGAAGAAGGCGCAGAGATTGAGCAGCCGGTTGAAAGAGAGAATAAGCTTACCTTGAAGGAAAAGCGTGATATTCAACGTGCTCAGAGACAGCTTGAGAAGCAGGAAAAGCAGAAGGCGAAGGCAGAGGAAAAGGAAGTTAAATCTATTTTAAAGATTGTTCCTCCTAATGAACAATATGCGGTGCCTTCTCAATATAAACAGGATATGCACGAAGTACATTACGATGAGAATGTACAGAGTGCTTATACGGATGATTATAGTAGTAATAAAAACGTCTATTATGATGAGAATGTAACACAAGTTAGCGATAATTCTATGTCAGGACACGGCTATCCCACAGATATGCCGCGAAAGGCAACTGAGACAAGTTATACAGAATATAATGGTATAGAGGGTTCAGCTGCAAGAAATCCTCTTCAGAAGGTTAGAATTAAGAAGCAAGAGCTTCGTTCCGAGCATAATGTTAATGTAAATGAAGAATTCTCTCCTTTGTCTGATGAAGGCTATAATAATTATGATTTGAATCAGTTTGAGGAAGAAACTCAGGAATCTGTAAATGATAATCATTCTAATAATGATATTCATAATGATAGTTTTGATGTTAAGTCTTCTGACATTAGAGAAGATATTTCTCGTAATGATGCATTTGAGAGAACAGAGGAAGCAAGAACTGAGAGTCCCAAGACTGATACAGTACAAACGGAATCAGTAAAACCGGAGCCTGTTAATACTGATAATGAAGAAAAGCCTGCATATTCTAATAAAAAATATGTATTCCCGCCGTTGTCATTACTTAAGCCCGGTAAGGGTGGACTCAAAGCAGATAGAAATCAGCTTGCTGACACTGCTGCGAGACTTCAGGAAACACTTAGGAGCTTTGGCGTTAATGTTAAAGTGGATAATTATGTTCAGGGACCCGCTGTTACCAGATTTGAAATGACTCTTGAGCCCGGAACAAAGGTTTCTAAAATTCTGAGTCTTGCAGATGATATCAAGTATAGCCTTGCTTCTGCTGATGTAAGAATTGAGGCTCCTATTCCCGGTAAATCGGCTGTTGGTATAGAAGTACCTAATAAGGAAAATTCTGCAGTATCTCTCAGAACCTTGCTCGAAGCTAAGGAATATACTGAATCGAAGTCTACATTAAGCTTTGCAGTTGGTATGAATATCGGTGGTGAAGTTATTGTTTCCGATATTGCAAAGATGCCGCATGTACTTATTGCTGGTGCAACCGGATCCGGTAAATCAGTATGTATTAATACCTTGATTATGAGCTTGCTTTACAAATCAACACCTGAAGAGGTCCAGATGATTCTTATTGATCCTAAGGTTGTTGAGCTGTCAGTTTATAATGGTATTCCTCATTTGCTTCTGCCTGTTGTCACAGATCCTAAAAAGGCTGCAGGTGCTCTTGCCTGGGGCGTGAAGGAGATGGAAGAACGATATAAAAAGTTTGCAGATTTGGGTGTCAGAGACCTAAAGGGTTATAACGAAAAGGTTGAGACTATGGAAAATCCGGATCCGACTCATTTCAAGCTGCCTAAGATAATTATTATTATCGATGAGCTCGCAGATTTGATGATGACCTGTGGCAAGGAAGTTGAGGCGGCTATATGCAGACTTGCACAGTTGGCTCGTGCATGCGGTATTCATCTTGTGGTTGCTACCCAGAGACCTTCAGTTGATGTTATTACCGGACTTATAAAAGCTAATATGCCCAGCCGTATGGCGTTTGCTGTTTCACAGGGCGTTGATTCCAGAACTATTCTTGATACTGTTGGAGCTGAGAAGCTTCTCGGTAAAGGTGATATGTTGTTTTATCCGCAGGGTAAAGCAAAGCCTGAGCGTGTTCAGGGCGCATTTGTATCAGATGAGGAAGTTGCAGATGTTGTTGATTTTCTTAAGAAGCAGCGTTTGTATAATTTCTATGCCGAGAACTCAAATATTACTCTTGATTCTGCAGAGGATTCTTCAGCTTCATCTGAAAACGGTGGTAAGGGTAATTCACAGGGCGGAAATGGTGAAGGCAATGGCAGGGATGAGCTTTATGCTGAGGCCGGAAGATGTGTGATTAATACCGGTAAGGGTTCGATAGGTTTCTTGCAGCGCAAATTCCAAATTGGCTTTAACCGTGCGGCTCGTATTATGGACATGCTTGCTGAAGATGGTGTTGTAGGTGGTGAATCCGGAACCAAAGCAAGAGAGATACTTATGACCATCGAAGAATTCGAAGCATTCCTTGATGATAATGGTATTTAGTTGATTTATTGAATAGACCTATTCTGGTAAATAATAATATGTGTATTATATGCATATTATTCATGTGAGTAATATGTTAAAATTTTATCATTCCATACAATTATTATGTGTATGAGTATGGACTCATAGAACTTTTTAATATTTTATGAGTTGAGTTTGAAAAGTGTATTTTCAAAATGAATTAATGTTTTCAATCTATCATTTTTTTGAAAACATATGGAGGAAATTATGAAATCAGATATCGAGATTGCACAGGAAGCGGTATTGGAGCCTATTACCAAGGTGGCTGCAAGAATCGGAATTGAGGAAGAAGATTTGGACCTTTACGGAAAATATAAGGCCAAGCTTTCCGATGAATATCTCAAGAAGATTGAGAAAAATGAAGATGGTAAGCTGATTCTTGTGACTGCTATTAATCCTACGCCTGCAGGTGAGGGTAAGACAACAATCACTGTTGGTCTTGGTGAAGCTTTTGGTGTACTCGGAAAAAAAGCTATCATTGCATTAAGAGAGCCTTCTCTCGGACCTTGTTTTGGTGTTAAGGGTGGAGCTGCAGGCGGCGGATATGCGCAGGTTGTACCTATGGAGGATTTAAACCTTCATTTTACCGGTGATTTTCATGCAATCACTTCTGCAAATAACCTTTTGGCTGCAATTCTTGATAATCATATTCAGCAGGGCAATGAGCTTAATATAGACACTCGCAATATTGTTTGGAAGCGTTGCCTTGATATGAACGACAGAGTTCTTAGAAATGTTGTTGTAGGATTAGGCGCTAAAGCAGACGGATATGTGAGAGAGGATCATTTTGTAATTACTGTTGCAAGTGAGATTATGGCTATTCTTTGTCTTGCTACTGATATGAATGATCTTAAGGAAAGACTTGCTAAGATAGTAGTTGCTTACAATGTGGCAGGTGAGCCTGTTACTGCAGGACAGCTCAATGTTGTAGGCTCTATGGCAGCACTTCTTAAGGATGCTCTTAAGCCAAATCTTATTCAGACTCTTGAGCATACACCGGCCCTTGTTCACGGTGGTCCTTTTGCTAATATTGCACATGGCTGTAACTCTGTAAGGGCTACTAAGGCTGCTCTTAAGATGGCAGATTATTGCATTACTGAAGCAGGATTTGGTGCCGATCTTGGTGCTGAGAAGTTCTTTGATATCAAGTGCCGTAAGGCAGGACTTAAGCCTGATGCTGTTGTTCTTGTAGCTACAGTAAGAGCGCTTAAATATAATGGCGGAGTGGCAAAAGCTAACCTCAATGAAGAAAATATGGATGCTCTTAAGAAGGGAATTGTAAATCTTGAGAAGCATATAGAGAATCTTCAGAAGTTTGGTGTTCCTATTGTTGTAACACTTAACTCATTTATTACTGATACTGAAGCTGAGCTTAAGTTTATTGAGAATTTCTGCAAGGAAAGAAATTGCGAATTCGCACTTGCTCAGGTTTGGGCTAATGGCGGCGAAGGCGGTGTTGAGCTTGCTAAGAAGGTAATTGAAACTATTGAGAATAAAGAGAGTAAATTTGCAACACTTTATGATGATGAGCTGCCTCTTAAGGATAAGATAGAGAAGATTGCATCTGAGATTTATGGGGCTGCATATGTTAATTTTGCTCCTTCTGTTATTAAGCAGCTTGCAAAGTTAACCGATCTTGGTTTTGGAAATCTTCCGGTATGCATGGCTAAAACTCAGTATTCACTTTCAGATGATCCTTCGTTGCTCGGAAGACCTGTAGGCTTTGAAATTAATGTTAGAGATGTATATGTATCTGCAGGTGCCGGATTTGTGGTTGTTCTTACAGGTGCTGTTATGACTATGCCCGGATTGCCCAAGACACCTGCGGCATATGGTATTGATGTTAATGATGATGGAGTTATTACCGGTTTGTTCTAATTGATTAATGTGAGGTTTTGAGATGGCTAAGATTATTGATGGTAAACTTATTTCACAGCAGATTAAGGATGAAGTTAAGGATAAGGTTGCGCAGCTTTCTGCTAAGGGAATTAGTGTTTCGCTTGCTGTTATTCAGGTTGGAAATGATCCTGCGTCCAGTGTTTATGTTAGAAATAAGAAAAAAGCATGTGAGTATTGCGGAATAGTTTCTCTTTCTTATGAACTTCCTGAAGAAACTACAGAGGAAGAGCTTCTTGCTTTGATTGAAGAACTCAATAATCGTAAGGATTGTAACGGTATTCTTGTACAGTTACCTCTTCCCAAGGGAATTAATGAGGAAAAGGTTCTTGATGCTATTTCACCCCTTAAGGATGTTGACGGATTCCATCCTATGAATGTTGGAGCACTTTCTATAGGTAAACCCGGATTCCTTTCATGCACACCAGCCGGTGTAATTGAGCTTATTAAAAGATCCGGATATTCTATTGAAGGTAAAGAATGTGTTGTTATAGGCAGAAGTAATATTGTTGGTAAGCCTATGGCTTTATTATTGCTTAGAGAGAATGGCACAGTCACTATTACTCACAGCAAGACTTCTGATCTTAAGGAAGTTGCCAAGAGAGCAGATATTCTTGTGGTTGCTATCGGTAAACCGAAGATGATAGATGCTTCTTATGTGAAGGATGGTGCGATTGTTATTGATGTAGGTATACATCGTATGGAGGACGGCAAATTGTGTGGTGATGTGGACTACAATTCAGTAGAACCTGTTGCTGAAGCAATTACCCCTGTACCGGGTGGCGTAGGACCTATGACAATTGCAATGCTTATGAATAATTGTGTGACATCTGTAGATTTACAGAAATAATTTTTCTATAATGATTCGGAGATGTTTATGAAATGTCCCTGGTGCAATGCAGAATTGAAGGATGGTACTGTGTTATGCGCTACCTGTGGTAACGAGATTAATATGGTCCCTGATTTTGATCCTGAAATTGAAGACCAATGCAGAGTCACCATAGAAACCATGACTAAAGATATTTTCTCTTCTGATGAGAAGGCTAAAAAATCTGAAAGTATTAAGCCTGTATCTGAAGTTAAGGATAAATCTGATATGACTGCGCAAGAGTCTTCGCAGGAAAAATTGAATAAGGCAGATAATGATTCGCTCAATAAGGAAAATGCTACTAAGAAGAATATTCCGATTTTTGTATTGTTTATATTCATCTTTGCAGCGTTGCTTATTGCGGCTATTGTTATTTTAATATTTGTAAGCTCTGATTCTTATAAATTGTCTCAGGCACAAAAAGCTTATCAAAAGGCAGAATATGATAAATCTAAAGGATTATATCAAGTGCTGATTGAGAAAGAACCTGAGAATATTGAATTATTGGAAGCATACAGTTACGTTCTTTTTGAAGCTAAGTATTATAAGGATTATGAAAATGTATTTTATAGTATTATTGATAATCCTGATGCTACTGAAGAATTAAAAGAACAGGCATATGAAAGAATGATTTATATATATTCCGGTGATAAGGAATATATGAAGATTCATGATTTGATTGTTGCTTCACAGAATTCGGTAATACTTGATAAATACAAGGATTATTTAACGATTGATCCTGAGGTAATGCTTGCACCCGGGATTTATGATTTGCCGCAGATGCTTACAATTACATGCTCAGACGAGATATATTATACTTTGATAAATGAGTTTAACGGTGAAACTGTAGAAATAGCTCGAGATGAAGTATATCGCTTGCCGCTTTTATTGGAAATTGGTACATATAAGCTTACTGTATATTCTAAGAATAAGTATGATATAAAAAGTAATTTTGTAGAGGCGGAATATGATATTGAAATAGCAGCTCCTATTGACCCTGAGGTCAGCTTGGTCGACGGAACTTATATTTCACCCCAACTGCTTGAGGTTTTCTATGATGACGAAGCCTTGACGATTTATTTCACATCCGATGGCTCGGTACCGGGAAATACTTCTCAGATATACAACGGAAGTATAGTGGTACCTTTTGGAATTACTAAGTATTCATTTGTTGCGGAAAATGAATACGGGCTTAAGTCTAATGTTGTAACTGTTTGCGTTGATATGCAGTATGAATATTCTGTTCAACCCGGCACTGCTAAGGATTTGTTGATTACATATTTACTTGATAAGGGTACCATAGTGTCTTATGAAGGTGTAATGCCTGATGGTGGAATGTTAAGTCTTGTGCTTAAAGGCTTTGAACCGGTTGGTGAAAATTATTGTTATATTTTCGAAGAAGCTATGGAAGTGGATGGAATTTTATCGTGTATTGATGTAAAATATTCAGTTGATATGATTACCGGTGAAATTGCCAAGTTTGAAGATTAGTAATTAAAGGCATATGCCTAAAAAGATAAAGGAATTGGAGAAAAACAATGTACAAAATTCTTAAGAAAAAGGTGCTTACTCCCAATATCTTCCTTATGGAAGTGGATGCACCCAGAACAGCAAAGAACTGCTTACCCGGTCAGTTTGTTATTGTAAGATCAGATGCTGAAGGAGAGAGAATTCCCCTCACCATTTGTGATTATGACAGAGAAAAGGGTTCAGTAACAATCGTATTCCAGATTGTAGGTGCAGCTACACAGATTATGTCTGAACTTAATGAGGGTGATTGCCTTCAGGATTTTGTAGGCCCTCTCGGATGTGCATCAGAGCTTGTTAAGGAGCCTGTTGAAGAGCTTAAGAAGAAAAAGATTGTATTTATTGCCGGTGGTGTTGGAACTGCTCCTGTATATCCTCAGGTTAAGTGGATGCATGAGCATGGTGTTGATGTAGATGTAATCATGGGTGCAAGAAATAAGGAGCTTCTTATTCTTGAGGAAGAGATGAAGGCAGTAGCAGGAAATCTCTATGTTACCACCGATGATGGTTCTTATGGCAGATCAGGTGTTGTTACCAAGGTCCTTAAGGATCTTTATGCAGATGGAAAGACTTATGATCAGTGCGTATGTATCGGACCTATGATTATGATGAAGTTTGCTGTTATGACCACCAAGGAACTTAATATTCCCACTATCGTTTCGCTTAATCCTATCATGGTAGATGGTACCGGTATGTGTGGTGCTTGCCGTGTAACTGTTGGTGATGAAATAAAGTTTGCCTGCGTTGACGGACCTGAGTTTGATGGATTTAAGGTTAATTTTGATGAGGCTATGCGTCGTCAGGCTATTTACAAGACTGAAGAAGGCAGAGCTTATCTTGCAGCAAAAGAAGGCAATACACATCA
>JAKSRU010000049.1 GCA_024403475.1 Lachnospiraceae bacterium
AAAATTTCACTTGGTTTATTTTGTTATCTTTATATTATAATTCTTGATATATTTTCCCGATGATATGTTATTCTATTGCATTGCTTAAAACTACTGACTCAAGAGCATTACTGACCCAAACATAAAAGCCCCGAGATAAGATTATTCTCCTATCTCAGGACCTGTTAACATATATTAGATTCCGATAATTCGGGCTAGCGAGGATGTGCGATAAACTAAAATGCGTGCTATTTGTTAGCAGGTTTGTAGGTAATACTCTCTCTGCATTCCGGGATATGTATGTGTACTGTACTCCACTAAAGATGCTTCGTTAACAAATATAATACCGTTTATGCTTATGTTTATGCCTATGCTTATCCATTCAATTATAACAATGCTCTTTGTATTCCTCACCGATTCATTGAAAGAACTAATTTATTTTCCTTTATTTCATATCCTCCATTAATGAAATCCACCGTCAATTCTGCCCTACAACCATTTTTACTCCAAGTAATTCGAAGCATACCATCTTCCTCTTCTATACTAATTTTGGCACCTTCTTCAAATGCTCTACAGGTATTTCGGAATCGGATCATTTCGATCTGCTTTCTCACAACTTCCTTTTTTAGTGCATCTGTAATTTCATCCGATGTAAGATTGGTTCGGTTAATCTCTTTGTGTCCGGAAACTCCTGCTCTTTTTACAGCTTCGTGATCATTTTTTCCTGCAAAAAGATCTAAATACCAGATCTGTGGTTTTCCCGGCATAAACAGCTGAATTGCTCTAGCCATCAGAAGCTTTTGCTCTGACTCCCCAAGTGCACTAAAATATGTCGCATTTACCTGGTAATACATATTCTTCTGTCCGTGAAGATTCTTGACAAGACCACCACGATCAACAATTAAATCAATCAGATTCTGAATATCCGCTTCCGGCAAAATCCCTTTTAAATCAAGGAGCGGGATTCCATCATGACATCCAAGCATATTGACGACTTTGATGTCATGTTCCACAAGCTCTTTTGCCCACGAGGCAAGATAGTTGCTTCTCTTGTTCTCAATTGCATCGATCACAAGTCCCGGGAGGAAGAAATCATAGGTCATATATCCTTGATCTGACAGCTTTTTATAGATCTGTTCCCCGTAGGCTGCGTGAATCTCTGGCAGAAAGGTAAGATTATAAGGACTTGCAATCTCCTGAATGCGCCTTAGCAGTTCCCATGTTCCCGGCTCATTCAAGAAATTTTTTTCTCCCGGCTCTTTGGGTGCATATGCAAAAGCATCTAATCTTACAATTTCTGTCCCATATGACGCAATCTTTTTCAAGGTATCATTATAAAATTTCCATACCTTTGGCGATTTAATATTTAAGTCCATCTGACCAAGATACAGAGGATAATGCTCTTCCTGATAGAATGTATTCCAGTAGGGAACCTTTTTTCCATCCGGAAATTTTACCATAAGTATCGGAAGCCCCGGTTTTCGAAAGAACATCTTCTCAAGATACTCCGGTTCCGGCTGGATATATCCAGCTTCTGTCATAGAACCGTATCCTTTCCAGAAATCATTCCAGTTGATAAAGAAATCCTTATATTCTGACTGTTCTCCATGTTGAACGAGGTCTGTAAACTGCGGTGACTGGGCGGATGCATGATTTAGTATAAAATCTAGTTTTAAATCAATACCCAGCTTCTTAAGTTCTTCTATGTCCTGCCACTCTGCCAATTCCTCATTCAGATCATAATCAATGACAGAAAAGCCCCTGTCCAGATCCGAATGGTAAATGCTCGGCAAAATGTAGAAAGAGCCAAACACATCCTTCATAGCGTTCTGACTTAGAATTGCAACAATATCTGATAACTTTCCGCCCATACTGTCCGGATACGCATTTAACATGGGGCTATTGTTCATAAATACCACCATCCCTGCCTATTACGATTTTAGCGTTTTTTGCCTGTTCTTGCAGCTTTTTCTGTTCAATGTCAAGAACCATCTTAATCAATTCGCTGGCTGCGTTTTCGTCCCTGTTCCTCTTCACTCTTCTATGAAGCGTATCATCCGGAGTACTATCAACATAAACTGGCAGATCCACTCCTGACAGAAACTCACTTCCACCATGTGTCCACTCGATTAGCAAAATCTGTATATTACGGAAATCCGTATCTTCATAACTGATTTCACCTTCTGCCCGTCCCATCTTTTTTAGCGAAATAGAAGTCTCACCTGATTTAAACTCCGCAATCACTTGATTTACTGCGTCAAATTCAATCTCATTGGGTGTTCCCAAGTATTCTACAAGGCCTTCCGTACCTTTTTCATCGAAGATTCGCTGTCGCTCTTCATCGTTATGCATGGGAATCCTTCTGGGATAATAATCCCCGGAAAGTACATAACAGCCAATTCCATCGTTCTGGAAATACTGACTGATAATATTGGATAAGGTTGTTTTCCCACACCCTGAACCACCAAAAATACTAATTACAGTTCTCTGATTCTGCGTATTGATATGCTTTTTTATGACCTCATACAGGTTCTTTGCTAACTCGATTTCAGTCAGTGCAATCTGATATGCTTCGTATTCTGTCTTTGAAAAAGGAAGTGGGAGTCCGGCTTCCATCAGCGCAGCACCTGTATATACGTTTCCTGTCGCATCATCAATGTACATAGCTTCCCTATTAAGACCTTTGAGCTTCACATAGGTTGCCGCCATATTTCCCTGCACATCAAGTCTGACTGCATTTGCAAGTGCTCGCTTTTGATCCTTTGATACAAACATCCAGGCAGAAAATTCCTCGCAAAATGGATTCGAGAGCCGATAATAAACACCTTGACAGATCAACGCTTCATGCTTCTTATAGGTCTTGATCTGCTCTCTGATGACCGCTTTGTCCTCTTCGCTTAAAAGTGCCGGATTCATCTCATATCCGAAAGTACCTGCCATCGCTGTGATTCCTCTGGTATTCAGACTTGTGATCCTTCCCGTCTGATGGTTCGGAACAGCCGACACATGAGAGCCAACTACAGATACCGGATAGAAGAATGAGGAACCGTACTGGATTTTCGTCCTGTTGATCGCATCTGTGTTATCACTGCACCAGATTTGTGGTGTGTAATACATCATTCCGGCATCAAATCTTCCGCCACCGCCGCTGCATCCTTCTATCAGGATATTCGGATATTTTGATATCAGTCTTTCCAGAAAATCATATACACCAAGTACGTAATCATAGGTGACATTTCCTGCATATACATCCGCCATGCTTCGGTTCATATCCCACTTAATATATTCAATATTTCCCTGATCCAGCATTGCACAGATCTGCTCAAAAATATGATTTCTTACTTCTTTTCGCGAAAAGTCGAGAATCAACTGGTTACGGGATCTGATGGGCTCTCTCTTTTCTATCTTGATTGCCCAATCCGGATGTTCTCTGTACAAATCGCTGTCCTCATTGACCATCTCCGGCTCAATCCAGATTCCGAACTTTACGCCCAGACGATTGATTTTATCAATTAGCTCTGACAACGTGCATCCAAGCTTCTCTTCGTTCACATACCAGTCGCCAAGAGATGAATTGTCATCATTGCGCTTTCCGAACCACCCATCATCCATGACGACCATGTCAATTCCGAGGTCTGCTGCTTCCCTTGCAAGACCCACAATCGTGTCACCGGTAAAGTCAAAGTAGGCTGCCTCCCAGCTGTTGATCAGAATCGGTCTTTCTGCATTCACATATTTGCCTCTGCACACATGATTGCGGATGCAGGAATGATATCTGTGGGACAACACTGAAAAGCCCTCATGGGAGTATGTCATAATAACTTCCGGTACGATAAACTCCTGGTTTACATCCAACGGGTATGCAAACAGCTCATCATTTAGTCCCATCAATAATCTGGTCTGGTTTACCTGATCCTTTTCTACTTCGCACAAAAAATTTCCACTATATGCAAACAACATTCCATAACAGCTTCCAAAATCCTCTGTTGTATTCCTGTCTGCCAAAATAACACCCGGATTGTACTGATGGCTTGACGTTCCTCTCCTGCTGCCAAAAGAGAGCGTTCCATGTCCAATATGCGCCCGTTCCATATTTCGTTCCATGGCATGTTTTCCATAGAATTTAACCACATCAAAATCCCCTGTAACGAAATCCAGGCATACGCCTGCTGCCTTTTTAATCGTTGCTTTTTCCGAACCGGCATTTCTGATAATCGCGCTTCTTGTAATGATGTCATCCTCTGTCAGGACACCATATAAAAGACTCACTTCAATTTTACTGACCTGATCCTTCAGGACAATCTCCAACGTGTCTGCCTCATCCTCACCTGCCCATACCGCAGGAAGTCCTTTCAGGCTGTACTTGCCCTTCCTGATCTCATAGTGGGAAAAGGTCAGATTGCAGCACTGTGAACCATCACTGTTTTCAATATTAAGGGCATAATTTCTGTAATCACCGGTTCCCAGCGTCGGATATTCCTGCGGAAGCGTATCCAGTGAATAGGTTCTGTCGTTTCCTGCCACATAAGGATTTCCTGAGAATCCCCTGTCAGCATACATCAGCATATAATCCATAAGACCGTTATTTTTTGCTCCATAGTACAGGTGTAACAGATAACCGTGCTGGTCGACCATCATCTGATAAGTCGTATTTTTCGTGTGTAGTGTAAATATTTTTTTATTCGGATTATAAATGATTGACATATTGTATCTCCGCTATCCTTTGACTGCTCCATTCGCAACACCATTCAAAATCTGTTTCTGACAAATGATGTAGAAAATCAGAATCGGAATCAATGCCAGAATATAGGATGCAAATGCGAGATTGTAATTCGTACCAAACTGTGTCTGGAAGCTCAACTGCGCTAATGGCAGTGTATTTTGCCCTGTTCCGGACATAATGACTAACGGTGTCATGACATCATTCCATGTTCCAAGTGCCGTGAGAATTGCAACAGTCGCATGCATCGGCATCATCATCGGAAAGACGATCTTCCAATAAGTTTTCCATGTGCTTGCCCCGTCAATATCAGCAGCTTCTTCCAATGCTAGTGGAATATTCTTTAAGTATCCTGTATAAAGAAGCACGTTCATCGGCATATAGAATACCAGGTATAGCAATATGACACCTGCACGATTGCCTAATCCCATCTGCGCTGTCTGTTTTACCAATGGCATCATCAGAATCGAAAATGGCACAAACATACCACTGACAATATACAGGTAAATAAAGCGAAAGCTCTTTCTCCTTGCCATTCCTCTACCTATGACGTAACCGGCAATCGAATGGATTAAAATAGCCAATACAATGGTCGTCAGTGTAATCAAAAGGCTGTTTCCCAAAGAATGCCAGAAATCTGTGACTTCCATCGCCTGTTTAAAATTGTCAAGACTCCACTTCGCCGGAAAAGATAAAGCACCTGCCACATCATTTGTCATTTCACTTGGCTGCTTAAATGCAATAATTACTGCCATGTATAATGGGAAGAACACAGTAACTGTTCCTAAAATCAATATAATTGTCAGTAACCAGTTTGTTTTTTTCTTTTCTCTCATCATAACTGCTCCTCCTTTTTATTCATAACAGTCATCTGGAAAACGGAAATTGCCACAATTACAAGGAAGAAAATTACTGCGTTTGCACTCTGGAAGCCAAACTGACCACCATCCATTCCGTTTCGGTATATGATGTAAGAAATTGATTCTGTACTCTGTGCAGGACCTCCCTTTGTCAATGACATAATCTGGTCAAATACCATCAGAAAGTTCTTTGTGCTAAGTACCAAATTGATTGTCACAAAAGGCATAACAAGTGGAAGTGTTACTTTCCAAAATTCCTTCCACTTACTTGCCCCATCCAGCATGCTTGCTTCATATATATCCTGTGGAACTGTCTGGAGACCGGAAATATATATGATCGTATTCATTGCTACCGCCTGCCATACACCAACAATCAGCACACCGATCCATGCATACTTTTCACTGGCAAGAATACTGTTCTGCAAAAATCCAATGTTGAATGTATTTCCAAATGCCGGAAGAATATAGGTGAATATAAAGCTGAAAATATAACCAATTACCAATCCACCCAGAATATTTGGCACAAAATAGATTCCTCTAAGTGCACTCTTAAAGCGAATCCTACTGTTCAATCCAAGTGCCATGATCAGGCTGAGCACATTGACCAGGATGGTTCCAGCCAATGCATATTTGAAAGTAAACAAATAACTCTTCCCCACTCTGGCATCGGTAAAGAGATCGATATAATTACGAAATCCAACATAATCATAAAAACCATATCCTCTGTAATTTGTGAAGCTGTATATGACGCCTTTTATCATAGGCAACGTATTAAAAGTGAAGAATAAAATCAGTACCGGTATAATCACAGCCCAGAATGTCTTATCCTGATTTGTCATTTTCTTTTTCATTGTGCACCCTCCTATTTCGTCTGGTATTGCTGCACCTTGCGGATCAAATCCCTGTTATAACGTTTCCAGTCTGTATCAAACCGTTCCAAAAAGGTATCTGTTGCTGTTTCGCTATCATCCAGCAGATATGTCTGTATCATAGCATCAACACTCATTTCGCTTGGATAATGATGATCCTGGAAATCTGCCATTCTGTCATTTTCAATATAGGCTCTCATTCCCTCTAGTTCTGCTGGGATATCAAAATCTCCTTCCTTGCAGGTAATGCCACCCTGTTCGTCAAGATAAATCTGAATCGTTTCATCTTCATACAGAAACCGAAGTACCTCATACACTGCTTCTTTGTTCTCACAATTTTTCATGACACAGAACTGCAGGTCGATTCCGGAATTTAAGACATTGTCTTCTTCCGCTTCATTTGCCGGAAATGTAAAGGAATCAATATTCATCGTCGGATTCACAGACTTGATCTGTGGAATTGCGTAACTGCCGATCGGATACATTGCTGACTGCCCCCTTGCAAAAGCAGTACATGCATCATTATATCCATATGCATAGGGATTCGGCTCTGCATAATCTAGCAACACCTTGATTTTTTCAGCCGTCTCACGATATGCTTCCGTAAAAGTCAGATTTCCCATATTAACTTGATTGCAGGTATCCGGGTCAGACAGCCCAACTGCCAGTGCATTCCATGGTGCCAGGCATGTCCATGTATCTTTATATCCTAAATATAATGGCTGGATGCCACTCGCCTCGATTTCGTCACACAAAGCAAGAAATTCATCCCATGTCTCCGGAATTGTCCATCCGTGCTCATCAAACATATCCTTGTTATACAGAATTCCTGCTGCATTCGCTGCATAGGGTAACGCATAGGTTCCCTCCTGCGGCACAAACTCCAATTGTTTATCAATGTCCAGATAAGATTGCTTTACCATTCCGATTTCCTCAAGATCAGAAATGTCCATGAACAAATCCGCATCAAGGAAATTGGAGTAATTAATGTCTCCACCAATCCCTACAATATCGGGGTAATCCTCTCTGATAAACCTTGTCTTCAAGATTGTCATAGCTTCATTTGGCGAATCAATCGTCAGGTGAATATCATCATGTGTTTCATTGAATCGTTCTGCAATCTTCTCAAAAGCCGCTACCGCTTCCGGTTTGTAGGAAACCAGTTCTACTTCCACTTTTTCACTCAACGAACTCTGTGCACATCCTGTAAGGCTTGTCATTACCATCATGATTCCTGCAGCCACAGAGATTCCTTTCTTAATCTTAATCTTATTTTTTGACATATTCTCTCTCCTTTCGGGAAAATATCTTTTTCGCTTTTTGATAAATCAATTATAACATGCCAATATGCTACCTAAAAATAGCGGTATTTTTCATTTTTTATACCAAAATGCTTTATTTCGTGATATAATATCACATAATGACGCATTTTGGTATAAATTACTATAAGGAGTTCAAAATGAGTAACATATTCTTTAATATTTTTCCAAACGAGAATTTCATTGATTTAGGGATGTATCAATACGGTTATGAGCAGTGTGAACCCGGGCATTCTTTTGGTCCTGCTACGCGAAATCACTATTTATTTCACTATATCATTTCAGGTACAGGTACCCTCATGGCAGACAATGCAAAAGGGGAAACACAGACCTATTATATTAGAAGCGGACAGGGTTTTTTAATTTTTCCCGGACAGATCACGACATATATTGCCGATCAGAATCTGCCCTGGGAATATGTATGGATTGAATTTGACGGACTGCGCGTGAAGGAGGCGATTGACTTGACAGAGCTTTCTGTCAACTCGCCTGTGTATCACTCTCACTCTAAAGATTTACGTGAACAGTTGATGAATGAAATGCTGTATATTGTCCATCATGCAAAGGAATCTTCTTTTCATCTCATCGGACATCTTTATCTCTTTTTGGATTACCTTACCCAGTCTGCGAAATCAACAAAACTGGTACAAAGCAGCAAAATGAGTGATTATTATATTAAAGAAGCGATTAACTACATTGAACAGAATTTTCAAAACAACATTACCATCGAAGATATCGCTGCTGTCTGTGGAATCAACCGCAGCTATTTCGGAAAGATTTTCCGAAATTCTATCGGACGTTCCCCACAGGAATTCTTAATGAACTATCGTATGGTCAAAGCGACTGAATTATTAAAGCTGACCTCATTATCCATTGCAGAAATCGGTTCAGCTGTTGGATATGAAAATCAGCTTCATTTTTCACGTGCATTTAAAACAATTTACGGAATATCGCCAAGAGAATGGAGAAATAAACATAAATAATTATCAATTACCAAATGTCGGGATATTACACTCGGCGCACCAAAACAAATCATTATCGCATATCTCTGTTCTTACTTTGCCTTGATGTATCAAAGGGAAAGAGTACAGTATGTATTCTTAAACCTTATGGAGAAATACTTATCTCTATCCTCCTACGGTGAGACTATGAAAACATCGCCTGCACCTATCGCTGTAATTAGCATGATTCTTCCTCCTTCTTAAATGATTTGACTATAACAAAAAGGGACAACTCTGTAATTTGCTTACAAAGTTGTCCCTTAGGCACATATTAAGTATTCGATTAGAATCATGTATTATTCGTTACTGTTCATTAAAAATTTGATGTCAAATTGATGTCAAATGCTATTTTTATGTCAGATTTTCAACTATTTTTCATCTGAAAATAGCACTTTTTTTCGCTCAATCATTTCATCGATTTTTTCTATATACAGAGCCACATCCTTGACATTCTCGCATCTTTCAAGCTTGTCTATTTTGTCTCCGTCATAGAATACTCTCTTTGTCACAGTTCCGGCACCACAGGCCACTATGGTCTGCACTTCCTCCATTATGAGTATATTGTAGATTCCATACTTACCGTCTTGAGCAAATCCCACATTTTCAAAATTGCCGGACATATTCTTCTGGCGATAGAGATAGTAAGGTTCCAATCCCAGCTCTTTTGCTCCCGCAAACGCTATATCCATTGTTGAATCAGTATTCTTAAGCGTAGACTTTCCATTTTGAACAATCCACTGAGAAAGCTTTGACGCGCGCTTGATTGCCAAAGAATGAACGGTAAGTGAGTCAGGCTTTAATTCCTTTATCATCTCGATGGTATGGTTAACCTTGGTTTCATCCTCATCAGGCAATCCGAGTATGATATCCATATTGATGTTATCAAAGCCAAGCTCTCTTGCTACGGGCCAAATATCCAAAAGCTGTTGAACGGTAGCCTTTCTACCAATAAAATCAAGTGTCTCCTGATTAAAGGTCTGCGGATTAATAGAGATTCTGGTAACATTATGTTCCTTCAATACCTTAAGCTTATCCGCGGTAATAGAATCTGCTCTTCCGGCTTCAACGGTAAATTCAGCAACATCCTTCATATCAAAGAGCTCCTCCACTCGACTTATTAATCTGTCAAGTTGAGCGGGCTCCAAAGTCGTAGGTGTACCTCCCCCGATATATACCGTATCAAGGGGCTTATCCTTCATATTTTCAGCAACATATTCGAGCTCTTTTATCACTGCATCTATATAGCTGTCTACCTGCTTTCTAAACTGAGCTATCGGATAAGAGGTAAATGAACAGTACAGGCATGTAGTAGGGCAAAAAGGAATACCTATATAAAGACTGTATCCCTCCTTCATATGAAGCTTACTGAGAATCTCTCTTTCCCTCGAAGCAATCTCAATGGCAAGCTCTGCTTTTTCCACAGAAGTCTTACGCTCTGTCAGATAGTATTCGAGTATTTCATCGTGGCTCATTCCCTGCTCTAATCTCTGGTAAGCCAGCTTTGTAGGGCGAACTCCATTTAGCGTTCCCCATGGGAGCGCACGACCGGTAATTCTTTTTAATTCATCATAAAGCCATCCGCCGAAGCCTTCCTTGAAGGCCTTTCCTTCTCCACCCTTGTAAAATAAGTTTTCTCCGTCTATACAAACCTTTACAGGGAAATCAGCATCATAATCACTTCTTTTTGACTCAGCCGACTCGTCATTTTTATCTGCCATGCTTAATCCGATATCACTGTTAAGGAACTCCAGCTCGGCAAAAATGCCTGTCGCATTGGCTTCTTCAATAATATTTTCACGACATCCGGGGAATACGAGCTGCCAGCTGCAATCAGTGAAAAATGATTGAAACATCGCCAATACATCGTATCCGAATTTTTCATGGTTTATTTTTAAATATCTTGTATTACTCATTACACTTCCTAACTCACAAATAACGGGACAAAATCTTTAGAATCTTGTCCCGAATATTTTTTCTTTATTTCATTCAACCTATACCAAAAAGGGATTGTATTGTTTTTCATGTCCGATAGTGGTTTCATCACCATGACCGGGATAAACCTTTGTATCATCCGGAAGTACAAACAATTTCTCTCTGATAGAACGCTTCATATCGGTCGCACTACCGGTAGGAAAATCATTTCTTCCTACAGATTCAAGGAACAAAGTATCTCCTGACACAAGCATTCCCGCTTCTTCTACATAGTAGCAGCAGCTGCCTCTTGTGTGTCCCGGAGTAGCCAGCATCTTAAACTTAATTCCGGCGAGTTCAATCTCATCGCCATCCTCTAAATACTTGTTGACCTTGAGTGTCACAGGTCTGCGCATTCTCTCAGAAACATTAAGTCTTGCGCTCTGCATAATCGGTTCTTCCTTGGTATAAGCATATACCTTGGCACTGCTGGCACTTCTAAGCTCACTAACTCCCCAAATATGATCAAAATGACCATGTGTGAGCAATATTCCGACCACCTTAAAGCCGTACTGCGCAAGCTTATTGGCAATCATTCTTCCCTCATCCGGTACATCTACGACAACAACCTCTTTTGAATCGGCTCTGTATAAAAAATAACAGTTAGTCGCATATATACCAACAACCATACGCCCAATTTTAATATCTGACATATTCCACCTCTTATTAACCGGTTGTTCTCTGGATATCTATTACTCCCTCAATACCTCTTACCTTATCAATAACTCTCTCCAACTCTTCCTTACTGGTAATCTCAAAGGAGGTCTGCATAGTCGCAAGTCCCTGACGATTAGTCTTGGTATTCATGGACATGATATTGATATTCTTTTCTGTCAATGCTCTTGATACATCGGCAAGAAGACCGTTTCTGTCATTTGCATATATCTTGATTTCAGCAAGATACTTCTCTGCTACATGATTTTCAGGCAACTGCCATTCTGCATCGATAAGTCTTACTCTCTCAAGTTCAGGTAAACTGAGTACATTTACGCAGTCTGTTCTATGAATTGAAATACCCCTGCCTCTGGTAACAAAACCTACAATTTCATCACCCGGTACAGGTCCGCAGCATTTAGAAAATCTGACAGACAAATCGGTGATGCCTTTAACGACAATTCCGCTCTTTTTCTTGATGCTGGGCTTCTGTGCGGCTGCAGCTGCATTTTCAGCTATTGCCTCAAGCACTTCCTCATTAGTCATTACTGTAGGATGATCCGCATCATAAAGCTCCTTGAGCTTATTTGCTACCTGACCTTCCTTAAGTGCACCATGACCGATAGCGGCAAGTACACCATCCCAATCATGAAGTCCGTATTTTCTAACAAGTTCTGCTTTATATTCAGGAGAGATAATGCCATAGATATCTATATTTCTGGTCTTACAATAGTTAACCAGAATATCCTTACCCTTGGATACATTATCATCCTTTGATTCGTTTTTGAACCACTGATTAATCTTGTTCTTGGCCTGTGTACTCTTTACAAGACTGAGCCAATCTCTGCTGGGTCCCTTGGTATTCTGTGAAGTGATTACCTCAATACGGTCACCGTTTTTAATTCGATAATCGATAGGAACCAGCTTTCCGTTTACTCTCGCGCCGACCATTCTGTTGCCGACAGCGGTGTGAATGCTGTATGCAAAGTCGATAGGACAAGAGCCTGCGGGAAGGTTCTTAACTTCACCACTGGGTGTGAAGCAATATACATTGTCCGAGAAAAGGTCCAAATCATTCTTTAACAGATTGAGGAATTCTCGGTTATCAGACATATCTCTCTGCCACTCGAGAATCTGACGAAGCCATGAAAGCTTTTCTTCTTCTCCGTGGACACCGCTCATACCTGCTGAAGATTCCTTGTACTTCCAGTGTGCAGCAATACCATATTCAGCGGCCTTGTGCATCTCAAAGGTACGAATCTGAATCTCGAAGGGCTGACCGGTACTTCCAATCAGAGTGGTATGAAGCGACTGATACATATTGGGCTTTGGCATCGCAATGTAATCCTTGAAACGGCCGGGAATAGGCTTATACATCTCATGGATAACACCCAATGCAGCGTAGCAGTCCTTTACAGAATCAACCACAATACGAACCGCAAATATATCATAAATCTGGTCCAGAGTCTTGTTCTGATTCTTCATCTTCTTGTAGATAGAGAAAAAGTGCTTAACTCGTCCGTCTACCTTGGCTCTGATACCTGCATTATCAATATGCTCACTTACTTCTTTTACTATACTCTTGATATATTCATCACGAGCTTCCTTGCCCATCTCAATCTTTTCGGATAGCTCTTTATAAGCTTCAGGGTCGAGATAGCTGAGTGAGATATCATCAAGCTCTACTTTTAACTTACTGATACCAAGTCTCTGCGCTATAGGACAATAAATCTCCTGAGTCTCTCTTGCAATACGAAGCTGGCTCTCAGGCTTCTGATACTGCAGAGTACGCATATTATGGAGACGGTCCGCGAGCTTAATCATAATAACGCGGATATCCTTAGCCATGGCAAGGAACATTTTACGAAGGTTCTCTGCCTGCATCTCAATCTTGGCATCTGATTGGTCAATAGAAGTCGAAAGAGGTAATTTTTCCAGCTTGGTAACACCGTCAACAAGAAGGGCAACATCCTCTCCGAATTCCTTTTTGAGATCAGCATCAGTCATAATGGTATCTTCTACAACATCGTGTAAAAGTCCGGCTGCGATGGTCTCCTTATCCATTTCAAGTTCTGCAAGGATGATTGCAACATTAAGCGGATGAATAATGTAGGGCTCGCCTGATTTTCTAATCTGCGTCTTATGAGCCTCGAAAGCAATATTATATGCCTTCTCAATCATAGAAATATCGTCACTGGGATGATATTTTTGAACAGACTCAATAAGCTGCCTGTAAAGAACCTCAGGAGCTACAAAATCCTTGTTATGACTTATTCTGCTTGTATCAATTGCAGCGCTGCTTACAACTTCATCTGCCATATTGATCACACCCTTTCGTCAGTTTCATGAAATAGACTTTAGAGGATTATTTTCCCTCATAAGTAATTGCGGCATCAAGACGATAGCCGGCAATCTTCTCGCGGCCCTTAAGACCCGCAAGCTCGATAAGAACCACTACGCCTACTACTTCTCCGCCAAGCTGTTCAACCAGCTTAATCATAGCCTCTGTAGTACCGCCCGTAGCAATAAGGTCATCTACAAGGAGTACCTTCTGTCCGGGCTTGATGCTGTTCTTATGCATTTCAATGGTAGCACTGCCATACTCAAGCTCGTATGACTGCTCAATAGTTTCACAGGGAAGCTTGCCCTTTTTTCTGATAAGATGAAAAGGCTTGCCCATATTATAAGCGATAGGTGCACCAAAGATAAATCCTCTTGATTCAGCTCCTACCACTGCATCAATCTCAAGGTCAGATACCATCTTCTGCATGGTATCAACTGCAAGCTTAAATCCGTCTGCATCTTCAAGTACGCTGGTTACGTCTCTAAATATGATTCCGGGTTCGGGAAAATCAGGAATGCTTCTGATATATTCTTCAAGTTTTTTCATTTTATTCTCCATATGAATAATTATTTTACAGGTGTTTAAGACTCAATTTCTCTATAGGGAACGGTCTCAGGTCCTTTCTTATCCTTAAGCTGCTTATCATAATAAATAATAAACACGATATCAGAAAGTGCGCTGAATACCAATCCGCCACCGATTACAATGATAAGAACCTCAGCCATAAACTCGGGTGCAATTACTAATACCACACCGATAGCGATGTTCAAAAGAGCTACGAACAAAGTAGGCAGCCATCCTGCAAGCTTAAGCTTAATCATATTTACCATGAGCTGAAGCTTGGCTGCTCCACTCAGGATTACCATACCTGCCAAAATAACAGGGAATAACTCGCTGGTAAAAAGGTCAACTCTTAACAGCAGAATAATACCTAACGCAATTGATCCCATTCCGAGGAGCATTTCGTTTCTGTTAATATTGTCTATTGCTTCACGAGTCAGATATATGATTACAAAGATAATACCTGCAAGAATCATTCCTGCACCGAGTACATATCCTGATATATCCAAGAACTGCTGGTCAAAAATAATGCAGATTACACCCACAATCAGATAGAAAATGGGACGTAACATTTCATTTAAAACATTATTGAGCTTATTATTTTTCGCCTTACCTTCACCCGCCATAAAATACCCCTTTCATTATAAAAATTCAGAGGGCTCTTCCTATTCCGGAATAGCCCCCATATTTACAAACACTAAAAACGACAAAAATTACTTCTTACCGCAGCACTTCTTATACTTCTTTCCGCTTCCGCAAGGGCAGGGATCATTAGGATATACCTTAGCTTCTTTTCTGATTGTTGTAGAAGCCTTCTGCTCCTTGTAAAGAGCCTTGAGCTTTTCAACAGGGAAAATCTTAACCCACTGATCAAGGCCATAGAGCCACTCTGCGTCTGCAGCTACCATGTTCTTGTAAAGAAGCTCCTTGTCAAAACCAAGCTGAACCTGAGTGTCCTCGTCCATAGTCTCGATAGGATTCTTCTCATAGAGGCTGTCGTTGATTCCGTCAAGGAATCCGGTCATTGTCATAATAGTAACGCCGTACTTCTCAGCAAGCTCCTTAACGGTACCGCTTACTACCTCATCAGGATTCTCGAGAAGCTGTGCATAGATATCCTTCTCCTCCTGGAAATACTTTGTCCAAATAGCCTGAAGCTGGTTCTGATCAAGCTGCTCGTTATAAGCTATTTTTTTCCATTCATCTAAAAGTGCCATTTCTTTACCACCTTAAT
>JAKSRU010000005.1 GCA_024403475.1 Lachnospiraceae bacterium
GCTCGAAGGCCTTGAGCAGTCTGGTGGGATTACCTATATTCTTAATACCTGCTTCATAATTGATTCCCATGTTGTTCCTCTTGTGAAAATATATTTATAAATACCTACAGTGAGTAATGCAAGGCTCATAATGTCTATAACACTATAGATGTTCATATTCGAATATCGCTGCTCCGTGGTCGCTGTGCAGGCGATATTTCGAATTATGAACTTAAAATGCTACTATTTTCAGCCCCTTAATTCCAAATACCTTCGCCAAGTCCTTCAATGAAGGCACTCAGTTCCTCTGCCATTTCATTGTGCTCAGGAATTCTCGGATGTCCGGGAGTAGCCGCTCCGGTTCTGGTATACATAAAGTGATGAAGCCTGTCTCCGTTGCCTTCCTTCTTCATCTCATTAACCACATCATCAATAGCTTTATCCCAATTAGGGTCATGCATAAGCACTGTGGTAGCACATATAATGGTTACACCGTTATAAAGCTTTTGAAGTCTCTCGATAAATCTCTTATAACCGGCTCTCCATTTTTTTGCAGCCTCGCCCTCATAATCATCCTTCATGATATCTGCGGGGGTAGCATCATTTTGTCCGATAGCCACTACAATTACCTGTGGCTTCCACTGCGAGCAGTCATAAGGCTTTTCTCCCAAAGGCGGATTATATTCCAGCTTGTCATAGCAGGTCTCGATTCCTCTTAAATCATCAGGGCCGTTAAACCATCCGGTCTTGTCGAACAACGAGATTCCACCCTGTGAGGTGATATGAAGCTCTGCCTTAAGTCTTCTTGCCACCTGCCATGAATATGAATACCAGCTGTTAGAAAAGAAGCCTTCGTTATTTTCAGGATCTGACATTGCAAGGCAATGAACCGCCTCTGATACTTCTCCGCAGGATACACTGTCACCTATTACTTCCATCCTTCTGTCAGGAAGGGCTATAGGCTGAGTCAGTACCACATCGTCATCAAACTCAAATCCGAGAAAGGTTACGTAATGAGCACCGCCATCCATTCGCTTAAACAATGTAACTTCATGGCTTCCGTCATCCAACACGCTGATAGGAGCATCAAGAGTAAGTGTTCCATCCTCAGCATCAACCTCTATGGCCATCAAATCACCCACAAGATCATATTCATGCTCATCGCTGTCATCGGTAAGAATAATTTTTCCCTGCACTCCGTCGATGATTACGCCCATCGAATCTATCGCCCAGTTTCTTTTGTTGGCCAGGCGTACCTTACAGGTATTGCCGGTAAAACCGATTTTTACAAAGCTTCCGGCATAAATCATCACAGGTGCTTTTTTATCGTCAAAGTCTATTCTTCCGCTGTACTGCAGCGCTTCGTTATCAGGATATATAAACATGTTAACCCTCTTTTTACATACTGAACAAATTATTTGCCGAGCAACTCAAGATTCTTCCTAATCAAATCGCATCTCTGTGCCACACACTCAACACTTCTTCCGGGGTCGGCAGGAGTATTGAATACATAGTCAACCAGCTTGTCGATTGTGGTGGTCGCTACATGAAGTCTTGTATCTGATGACGCATAATAGATGAACACTTCATTGTTGTCGTTTACTATGGCACCATTGGTAAATACTACATTAGAAACATCACCGACACGCTCGCCCTCTCTGGGACCAATGAGCATTCCCGAAGGCTCTGCTATCACCTTCGAAGGGTCGTTCAAATCGGTTGCAAATGCATAGATTACATAGCGAAGACCGGCTGCGGTATTTCTGACTCCATGTGCAATATGAATCCAACCCTTGTCTGTCTTGATGGGTGTCGCACCGGCACCGTTTTTCGCCTCAGTAATTGTATGATATTTTCTGAGTGAAGTCATTACTTCCTCATCGATTACTGCATGCTCAATATCCTCGCACAGGCCAAAGCCTACTCCTCCGCCACTTCCGGTCTCAATGAAATCATCCATAGGACGAGTATAGAAAGCATACTTACCGTTTACGAATTCAGGATGAAGCACTACATTTCTCTGCTGAGGACTGCGAAGTGTCGTGAGGTTATCAAGTCTCTCCCAGTTCTTTAAGTCCTTGGTTCTCACAATTCCTGCTGCAGCAACAGCTGCAGACAAATCGTTTACACTCGTGTCCTTACTCTCCGAGCAGAATACACCATAGATATATCCGTCCTCGTGCTGAGTAAGTCTCATGTCATAAACATTGGTTTCCTCGGGACAGGTATCGGGGAGAAGAATCGGATAATCCCAGAACTTGAAGCCGTCCACTCCGTTATCAGATTCTGCCACGCCGAAGAATGACTTTCTGTCGTTACCCTCAATGCGGGCAACCAAATAGTATTTTCCGTTGAGATATATCGCTCCCGAATTGAAGGTAGCATTTACTCCGAGGCGCTCCATAAAATAAGGATTGGTATCCTTGTCTATATCATATTTCCAGGTCACCGGGATCATCTCTCTGGTAAGCACCGGGTTCTCATATCTGTCATATATACCGTTGTAAAAATCAGTCTTGGTATTCTTACGTGAAGTAAGCTCATCTACCTGCTTTTGAAGCTCATAATATTTCTCGTGAACCATGCTTTTTCTCCTTATATCACTTTCCTCTATGGCTTTTCGCCATACGCTACTTCCCTCTGTTCTCTGTTGCTTTCATCATTGCATCGAGAAGCTCGGGGAACCTGAATCTGTTTTCTCTTCTGTCATACAATCCAAAAGTCTCTCCATGGCCCGGTGTAAAATTGTTGTTATCCCACCAGCAGCAGGGCACCTTCACATCGTTTGCTTTTCCGAAGAAATATTCCGCCCACTCTGTCCTCGTTTCTCTGTCGAGCACCCTTACCAGTGCGCCGCATTCTCCGAGAATTGCAGGTATTCCTTTATCTGTAAAATGCTCTTTGATATCGAGCATCATTTTGTCAATTACATTGTCACTCTTGTCCCACTCAACCAGTGCGTTCTCCTTGGTAGTAAGTGCAAAACGATAGGGAACATAAGCATGAATCGATACGATTACATTCTCATCTCCGGTCGGATTTTTCCATGCCATGATAGCACCTGTTTCCATGCTTGCTGCGTAGGTAGGCATCATTACCGCTCTGCACAGATTATTGCCACCGGTGCTTCTGATGGTTTTAAGACATACCTCATTTACTTCATTTACAACCTCACGACCTTCATCATCTCCGCCGGTCCACTCCAGCGGTGTGCCGATTTTTCTGGGCTCATTTTGAGTTTCAAAAATCAGATGCTCATCGTAGTCCTTAAATTGTTCTGCTATCTGCTTCCATATTTTCTCAGCAGTATTTTTTGCAGCCTCTCTGTTGTCATAAAAAGGAAAGTTCCAGCCCTCGTGATGCACATTCAAAATAACATACGCACCACGCTTGTATGCATAATCAACCACCTCTTTGACACGTGCCATCCATTTTGCATCAATCACACGATTCTCATCGGTATGCTTATCCCAGGATACCGGCACTCTTATCAGATTAAAACCGGCTGCCAAAATATCCTCTATCATAGCCTCAGTGGTAACCGGATTTCCCCAGGCAGTTTCAGACTTAAGCGGATCGTCATCATAGTTTGCACCCCACGCTACAGAGTCCAAGGTGTTGCCTAAATTCCAGCCGATTCTTATATCATTTACTATATCCCACACAGATACATTTTTCATTACATATCCCCTAAAATAGGCTGCCAATCCGAATGTTTTGGCAGCCTATTTTTTTAATCATCAATCCTAATATTATTATCTCTTACCAAGCTCGGTATCGTTCCAATCTACCTCGCTGTGGTCCTTGATGTACTGTACAATCTCATCGAAGTAGCAGAATGCTACTGATACATAGCTGTCAGCACATCCGTAGTAAAGTGCAATCTTTCCTGACTCGGGATCGTGAATAGTAGCGCAGGGGAAGGTTACATTAGGAACAAAGCCTCTCTCCTCGTACCACTCTTCGGGAGTAAGCAGGAAGTTCTCGCATCTGTAAAGCACCTTTGAAGGCTCCTCAAGATCAAGGATTGCACCACCGATTGAATATACAAATCCGTTGCAGGTACCGCTTACACCGTGATAGAAAACCAGCCAGCCTTCGCTGGTCTCAATAGGAGCAGCGCCGCCACCGATTTTTACTGACTCCCACCATTTTCCGTTGGCACCCATTACATGGCGATGATGTCCCCAATACTCAAGGTCAGGGCTCTCAGAAATAAAGATATCACCAAAGGGAGTATGGCCGGAATCTGAAGGACGGCTGAGCATCTTGTACATTCCGTTAATCTTTCTGGGGAAGAGCACTGCGTTTCTGTTAAAGGGAATGAAGGGACATTCCATACGGGTAAAGGTCTTGAAATCCTGAGTCTTTGCCATTCCGATTGATGCTCCGAAGAAATCCTGACACCAGATAATGTAATAGGTATCCTCTACCTTAACAAGTCTGGGGTCGTATGCATACTTGGGCATAAAATCATTTCCCTCTTCATCCTTGAAGGGAACCTTGTTCTGGTCGAACTCCCAGTGAAGACCGTCCTTACTTCTTCCAAGATATACATAAGGAATACCGTTGGTCTGCTCACCACGGAATACTCCCACGAATCCGTCTTCAAAAGGAACTACCGCACTGTTAAAAATACGTGCAACTCCCTCAATGGGATTTCTGTTTATGATAGGGTTCTCTGAATAACGCCAAATAGGTGCGCCTACGATAGGCTTTGCAGGCTTATCCTGCCAGGGAACATTGGGAACTGCAGGTGCAATCATCTTAATTTCGCTCATTTTGTTAATCCTTTCTTTTTGAAATTCACTCATCTTTTTAATCTTTTAGTTTATTTTAGCTTTTTTTACTCTTTTACTGTCCTAATTGCCCCAAAAGAATGTTTTTTAGCCTTATTTAGCCATTTTTCTTTGGTTTTACAGTATTTTTGTAATCCGCTTCCTTTATTTGATAATCTTAATCTATACTATTTTTCTTTAAAAAGCAATAGCCTATTTTGAAATTTTTAATCAAAATAGGCTAATTTTTTACTTAAATTTAATCTAACGTTTTTCTTTTTCAGTTTTTCTCAAAAATTATAACATTCCAAGACATAGGTTTGATGTGATTTTTAAATACTCCATTTTCAAAAGTATATCCTTTATTCTCAGAAGGCATAATAAGCTTGTCATTCTCATATGAATTCTTGGCTTCAAAATCATCGCTGAAGGTTTCATAATGTGCAACCGGCTTGTAACCCTCAAAGCCCTTGGCATCGATGGTAAGAGGATACTCGCTGTCATCATTTCTGTTGATAACAAATACAGCAACTCTTCCGTTCTCTTTATCCCAAGAAGAAGCTGCATCCACATAATTAACACCTTCCTTGCCGGTATACTGCGAGGTGTCATCAATAGCATATCCGGGCATATCATAGGTTTCAGAATCAACCTTTGTCACCAGTGAGGTACCCTTTGCATACTGCATCAGCTGCATATATGCATAGTGTGAAGCCGCCTTCCAGATGTGATCATGGTCTGATGCAGCCAATGCTCCGAGTCCGCCTGTCATGCAACCGATTTTTACTCTGTCTGCATGACGAAGGAATGCCAGCTGAACAGATGCCATACCAAGGAGCTGAGCCATATCAGAACCCGGGAATACTCTGTATTCCATCTTGTCGGGATCATGACGCACATAGCTTCTTGAAGGATCAAACTTGTAATGAGTGCGCGCCATATTGTAGCGTCCCCATCCCGGATTAAGCGGGCTAAAGGGCTTCATCATTGCTCCATACTCATCAAAGGAAATCATGAGCTTCTTGGGTGAGCGATGCTTGGCTGCAACAAAGTCACACATTGCCACTTCATTCTCGATAAAGTCTTCGTAGTACAATGCTCCTCCGAGAAGCGCCTTCATGTCTCCGGGTGCAGCAAAATGATAATGATGTACAGACAGATAGTCTACGGTATCAAAGCACTGATCGAGCACCTTTTCATCCCACTCGGGGAAATGCTCCATAAAGGGAGCGGATGAACCGCATACTGCAGTCTTAATGCTTTCATCAATCCATTTCATAGCCTTAGAGGTCTCATTACAGCGCACACCATATCCGAAGGGATCCTTCTCCCATGAACCGAGCTGCCAGGGACCATCCATCTCATTACCAAGATACCAGGTCTTTACACCGTAAGGCTTCTCATGTCCGTTCTTCTTTCTTAGGTCTGACCAATAGGTTCCCCCCTCATGGTTAGTATACTCAATGATATCCATAGCATCCTGTATGGTACCGGTGCCGAGATTAACTGTATAAAGAGGAGTGGTTCCAACTTTTTCTGCCCACTGCAAATATTCGTCATGGCCAACTTCATTGGTGTAGTACTGATGCCACGCAGGGTCGAGATGCCCCTTTCTCTCTGAAAGCGGTCCGATTGAATCCTTCCACTGCCAGCAGGAAACAAAATTACCGCCGGGCAATCTGACAGCCGGTACCCCTGTAGCCTTGAGTGCGTTAATCCAGTCAGTTCTAAAGCCCTGCTCATCCGCTGTAGGATGCTTGGGATTATACATCGTACCGTTTACCATAGTACCGATAGGCTCCAAGAATGCGGAAAAAAGCTGGTCCGAAATTTCACCGATTTCGAATTCAGGATGAATAGTAATCTTTGCGTTTTGTGCCATATACCCTCCTTGCGACTCCCCTGTCGCTTGTAAATGCAGTTGCAGTTCTCCTGCCTTTTATAAATACAGTTGCGACTCCCCAGTCGCCCCTTAAATATAATTGCAGCCAAACCATTCGGGCCGGCTGCAATATCTGATTACCTATATTCTAATAATTATCTCAGTAACGGTAAATGATATATACACATTACTAATTGATTTTTTTAACGCTGTCCTTGATAACAAGACGTCCCTCAACGATATGAGTACCGTGAGCATAATATTCCTTATTGAGCTTGCGTACAAGTGTCTCTACCGCACGCTTTGACATTTCCGTGAAATCTACTTCATAGGAAGTAATTTCTACATCGCAAAGACCCGGATAGATGTAATTGTCGTATCCGACTACAGAGATATCCTCAGGCACTCTGTATCCGGCCTTCTGAAGCTTTTTAATCAGCATACCCGCAGTAACATCACAGTTACAGAAAAACGCAGTGGGCATTTCCTCAGGAAGTCTGAGCTTGTTCTCATCATCAATGTTACCGGTAGTACCGTCACGGTCATCGATAATCCAGTCAAGTCTGAAGGGTCTTCCATGCTCCAGTAAAGACTTGGTGTAGCCGAGATATCTGTCGGTAATAGATCCGGTAGCTCCAAGAGTTCCTACATATGCTATATTCTTGTGTCCCATATCAAACAGATAGTTGGTAAGGAAATAAGCACCATAGAAATTATCAGAGATAATTGCATCCGCACTCTGTTTTCTATCCATGAAGTCCATAAATACCATAGGGACCTCTGCCTCTTCGACAAGTCTTCTGATATACTCCTCGTTAGCCCAACCGATTACGATTATTCCGTCAGTCTTGTTCTCTGTCAGAAGCTTAGGCATCTGCATAGCTTCTTCCATCTGAGGGGTAACTACCTCGAGAAGGCTAAAGCAACCTCTGTCCATTGATTGCTGCGCCACCTGCTGATACATCTGCCAGTAGAAGGAAGAATATCTGTCGAGATATGTCTCCTCGATAAGCACTCCTAAATTGAAATTGGTATGCATTGCTCTTCTTCTTGCCACAGAAGGCTGTACATATCCCATTTCATCTGCAAGCTGTACTATCTTCTCACGGAGCTCCTCGCTTACTCCCTTCTGCCCTGAAAGAGCCTTCGATACAGTAACTACACTGACATTAAGCTTTTCAGCAATATCTGCTAATTTTACATTTTTTGCCATTTTTTCATCCTCTTAAAAGTCATGTGGGTTTCCCGCGCGTTTGGTCTGCACGATAGTTTACTAATTACGCCTCAATCAAATGAATCAATTTTGACTGATAATCCCCCCAAAGATTTTGAATCTGCAAGCCCGCCTTCATCAAGGTCTCTCCGGTGTAGCTTACATCCTCACCCTCTACCACATATTTCTTTTCCGGATCAAGTCCGTCAAGTCTTACGATTCTGCTGTGATAGTTGGGTCTTCCCATCACCTGCACAAAGGTGAAAAGTGCTTCACTCTTATCCTTGCTTACTACGCCATAACAATCAAAGTAATGGTTTTCTCTGTAAGAAGCGATTCTATAGTAATCTCCGGTTCTGACAAGCGGATTGTACTTGTGATACATCTCTACCTGACCGGGAATACTGTCTCTGTCCTCCTGCGGTATCTTGGTGATATCAAGCTCGTATCCAAAGGTACCGGCAAGTGCAACATTGCCTCTTGTAGAAAAAGGAGTGTTGCGGCCTACGGTATGATTAGGGCAATCTGATACATGCGCACCCATACTTGAAAGCGGATATACCAAAGCTGTACCTTCCTGGATACCCAATCTCTCAATAGCATCTGTATCATCCGAACACCAAATCTGAGGTCCGTAATAAAGCATACCGGGATCAAATCTTGCTCCACCGCCTGAGCAGTTTTCAAGAAGCAGATTCGGAAATTCTTTAATCAGTCTCTCCTGGAGCTGATAAACCGCAAGCACATATCTGTGGAAAAGCTCTCCCTGATTATCCTTACCGAGGCAGTAGCTTCCGAGGTCTGTTATCTGACGGTTCATATCCCACTTTACATATTCAATATTGGCACTGTGGAGCACCTTGGATACCACATCAAATACGTAATCAACGACCTCCTGTCTGCTCAAATCAAGCACATACTGATTTCTCGATCTGACAGGTGTTCTGCCGGGGATAGCTATCGCCCAATCGGGATGAGCTCTGTATAAGTCCGAATCGGGTGAAATCATTTCAGGCTCAAACCATATACCGAACTTAAGGCCAATCTTGTTGACCTCATCTACGAGGTACTTAAGACCGCCCTTAAGCTTATCCTCGTTGACATACCAGTCTCCTAATGAGCTGTTATCGTCATCTCTGTGGCCGAACCAGCCATCATCCATAACCAGCATCTCTATACCGGCTTTTTGCGCCTCTTTGGCAATAGCTATAAGCTTGTCGGTATCAAACTGGAAATAGGTTGCCTCCCAGTTATTGATAAGAATAGGTCTCTTCTTATCCTTGTAAGGACTTCTGATTAAATGATTTCTGTATAAATCATGGAAGGTACGGCTCATCCTACCTATACCCTCATCCGAATACACGCTTACAACTTCAGGCATCTGAAGCTTATCTCCTGCCTTGAGCTCCCACTTAAAGCCTGTAGGATTAATACCCATAAGAACTCTTACAGAATCAAACTGCGATTTTTCAACCTGTGCAAGGAAGTTGCCCGAATATACGAAATTGAAGCCGTATACCCTGCCCTGCTTCTGATCTGCGCCCTTCTGAACCAGCGCCATAAAAGGATGCTCCTGATGAGATGACTCACCCTTTACCGAGCCGACTGAAGTCTTACCGTAGCCGATAGGTCTTTGGTCCATCTGTCTTTCACGCGCCCATGAACCATGAAGAGTAAGCAGCTCATAATCCTCTGCATCCATATCCATAGCAAAGGACATGGCTTTTTTAATGAATACCGATGCGTCCGACACATTTACCACCTCGGTACTGCGAATTATTGCATCACTGTCTGCGAACACAGAATATCTGAGTATAAATTCAAGGCCGACATTTTTATCCTCGAGAGTAATCTCAAGAGTCATCGCCTTGCTGTCAGCATCTGCCCCTGCAAAGGTAGCCGGTAATCCTGCCAACTCAGGCTTTCCCTCGTAGATTTTATAATCCTTGTAAGTAGGACAAACTGCGAAGTGTCCATCCTTGTCCACTATCTCTACAGCACCCTCTCTGTAATCTCCGAGTCCGTTGCCGGGGAGTTCTGTAGGGAAGGTATCCATAAATGAGCCTCTGTCACGGTTGTTCTTGGACGGAACATAAGGATTCTCATTTATTCTGAGCATATACATCGGAATATCTGAAAGCTTAGGGCCATAGTATACATGACCGAGGAAATTCTCATCATCAACCACAGCCATAATATAGGAATTATTGGAGGTATCAATTTTAAATGCTCTTAATTCGTCAAAATATTTAATATCCATAATTCATTTTCACTTTCTACGCATAATAAATTAAGCTAATTTTAATTGTATTATACCACATTTTAAGTTTATGATTGCATAATACAACAAACTAATTATGTCTTGCACAATAGTTACCATTTTTTGCTATTTAGCAGAAAAATATCGAATGCTTTCACTTATTTCGCGGTTATTTGTGGTTTATTTTAATATTTTGACGGTTTATTCAAATTGCTACCTCAAAACAATTACTGTATAATGTATAAGATAAAATTGTATAAAACTAATGAGCGGAGATCATTATGGAAGAAATAAAGAACAAAGTATTTTTGGAGGAGCGCGCACTTTTCAGAAGCTCTGATTTAAAAATAAGCGAAACTGTTTTTGACAAGGGTGAAAGCCCGATAAAGGAAAGCCACAATATTGAGGTATCAGAAACCCTGTTCAGATACAAGTACCCCTTCTGGTACTCTTCTGACATCAAGGCCAACCGCTGCACCTGGTTTGATATGGCCAGAGCCGGCGTATGGTATTGCAGAAATATCGACGTGTCAGACTCACTTATCGAAGCTCCCAAGAACTTCAGACGTTGCGACAATCTGTCTCTTACAAATGTAACCTTTACCAACGCAGCCGAAACCTTATGGAGCTGCAGCAATGTATCTCTTAAGGATGTACGCGTAAAGGGTGACTATTTCGCAATGAACTGCCGTGATATGGTTATCGATAACCTTACCCTTGACGGCAACTACAGCTTTGACGGTGTTAAAAATCTCACCATTAGAAATTCTCAGCTCATCTCCAAGGATGCTTTCTGGAACAGCGAGAATATCACCGTTGAGAACAGCTTTATCACCGGCGAATATATCGGTTGGAATTCTAAGAATCTGACCTTCATCAACTGTACCATCGAAAGTCTCCAGGGACTTTGCTATATCGACAATCTCACCATGAAAAACTGCAAGCTTTTCAATACCAATCTTGCTTTTGAGTTTTCTACAGTTGATGCAGAAATCTATGGTGATGTTACAAGCGTACTCAATCCTGCAAGCGGAATCATCAAGGCTGAGCATATCGGCGAGCTCATCCTTGAAAAGGATGTTATCGATCCCGGTGCCGTAAAGATTATGTGCACTTCCATCGACAAGACCTCAGATAAGGCCGATTATGATGCGTTGATGTAATTAAGAATACAAAGCGTTACCGATACGCAAATTTATTAATAAAGATTATTAATGATAAAATTGTCGCAGATAAAAAAGGTGCATCCCGAGGGATGCACCTTTTGTCTTACTTAATCATATCCAGATACTCAAGTCTTACGAGTTCATGGGGCGCAATAATATTGCTTCCCTTTCCGCCACCCATCAGCCTTACACATTCCGCAAAGGCATCAGAAGAAATATCGTAGAAATTCTGCTTTACGGTATTCATCTGCTTTCCGGCATATCCCATAAGTGTGATTCCGTCAAAACCGCAAACCGGTCTGAAAATATCCATATCGGTAAGGGCTCTCATAGCTCCGATAGCCATCATGTCGGATGCACAGATAATTATGTCATGCAAAGCTCCGTACTTAAGTGTAATCTCTCTTGCCTGGCGCTCACTAAACTCTCCGCAATGAAGGCTGACAGCAAGCTCTAACTCCTCAGCAAGTTCAAGCATTCCCTTGAGTCTTTCCTCCGATACATATCCGTTCTGTTTTCCGGAAATATATAGAACCTGTCCGTTGAAGGTATTATTCTCCATTATGGTCTTACGAGCAATATCCTTCTGTGCCTGACGCTGATCAACGCTTATGCACGAGGTGCTGTCGTTTACAATCGGAACATCTACCAATACGCTCTTGAACTTCTCTCTGGCAATCACGCGCTGAAGCACATAATCATCCTTAGACATTCCGTACACTACAAGTCCCTTAACGTTCTGAGACTGCAGATAATTCTCAACCTCTTTCTCATTCATATCCGAAAGCATAGAGAAAAATATCGGTACCACATCCACATGGAGCTGCTGTGCCTTAGCAACTGCTCCGCCGAGATACTTCATCGATATTTCATCAATAACAGAAGTCTGAATATCTGTATTAATAATCAAAGCTACTCTTCCTGACTGTTTAGAAGACAGCGACGCTGCCACAACATTAGGAGTAAACTGAAGCTCTTCAATAGCTCGATTAACTCTCTCTGTTGTTTCCTCTGATACGTTAGGATAGTGATTTATTACTTTAGAAACGGTGGACACTGCCACTCCTGCCAATTTAGCGACGTCTCTTATTGTTGCCATACTTTTTCCTCTCATCCTGCCAATAGCCGTATCCGACTATGACATATAGCCGAGTTGATACTTTTAAATAGCCTTTTAGCTGAGCAGCATTCTGTCATTATCAAGTGCCTGACCTGTTCCTGCCTTGAACTTGTCCAGCAAATCGTTGATTGTCAGTTTACTTCTCTCTTCGCCATTAACATCATATACAACCTTTCCGTTTGACATCAGGAAGGTTCTGTTTCCGATTTCAAGTGCCTGCTTCATGTTATGTGTAATCATCATGCAGGTAATATGATTCTTTTCGACAATCTCCTTGGTTAACTGGATAACCTTGTCTGCAGTACCCGGATCGAGCGCCGCAGTATGCTCATCCAAAAGCAAAAGCTTAGGAGTAACCATTGTTGCCATCAAAAGAGTGAGCGCCTGTCTCTGACCGCCGGAAAGCAATCCGACCGGCTGCTTCATTCTATCCTCGAGACCCATTCCGAGGAGCGAAAGCTTCTCACGAAATTCCTGCTTATCTCGATTGGTAATATGGCTGAAAGGCGAAAAGCCTTCACCCGAACGCAGATAAGCAAGTGCCAGGTTTTCTTCAATACTCATTGAAGGCGCAGTTCCCTTAAGCGGGTCCTGGAACATTCTTCCGATTATACGGCTGCGCTTGTGCTCAGGCAGATAAGTAATGTCCTGTCCACCGAGCTTGATTGTTCCGCTATCTACAAAAAAAGTACCTGCAATAGCATTGAACATAGTAGATTTACCGGCTCCGTTTGAACCGATGATAGTTACAAAATCTCCATCATTAAGATGCACCGAAAAATTTGAAAGTGCAGTCTTGGCATTGGGAGTTCCCGGATTAAAAGTCATTGATACATTAATAAGATCAAGCATTGTCCTTACCTCCCTTTCCATTTGCATGGCTTATCTTCTTTCCCTGGAAAGCAAACCATTTTCTGATAGCAGGGAAAGCAATTGCAAGTGCAACTACGATAGCTGTGATAAGCTTGAGGAACTCTACAGGGAGAACCTTTGTATAAAGTACAACTGCGTAAATAACTCTATATACTATCGATCCGATTATCGCTGCAATAATGCCCTTGAAGAATGGTCTTCTGCCGATGATGGTCTCACCGATAATTAAGCATGCAAGACCGATAACCACAATACCGGTACCACTGTTGATATCAACTGTCTTCTGATACTGTCCAACCATCGCACCGCTGAGTGCTGTCATAGCATTGGCAATGCAAAGGCCTACAGTAATGGTAAAGGAAGGATTAATAGATGAAGCCCTTACCATATCAAGGTTGTCACCGGTCGCTCTGATAGATAATCCAAGGCGTGTACCGAGGAATGCAAGAATCAGCAATGCAAATACAACCACAATTATTCCCGAAAGAATTACAGCGTACCAATCAGCAAGTGTGACAAATGCTTTTGCCTTGCTATTTTTCAATCCGTTCTTGAGTAATGAAAAAATGGTACTCTGCTTGAGCAAGCTCTGATTTGAGCTCCAGCCCATAACCATCAGATTGATGGTATACAAACCGGTATTGGTAATAATACCTGACAATATTGAAGGTACCTTAAGCTTGGTATGAAGGAAGGCCGTCACAAATCCGGCACAGGCTCCTGCAAGCATCGCAAGCGGAATACCCAATATAGGATGTCCTGCTCTTGCCATCATAACCGAAACGGCTGCACCCAATACAAAGCATCCGTCTGTTGTAAGGTCTGCGATATCAAGAACGCGATAGCTTATAAACAGTGCTATCGGTACCATCGCATACAAAAAACCCAATTCCAGAGCTGTCTTCAAAATGTATAACAAAGCCCCATACCTCCAAACTGCATTTTACGTGTAAAACGTTTTCTTATATCCCCTAAAAATCGGGGCAGTCGAGCTGCCCCGAAAAATTGCGTACTAAATCAGCAATTAGTCCTCGCTGGTAAGAACCTCTATAACCTCTCCCATGTCTGAGAATACAGCATAATCTGCATTTGCAGCAAGAGCAGTCTCGGTGTTAACAGTGATGATACCACCATCCATAAGATAGTAATCTTCCATACCGGTCATTCCTGCGGTGATTGCCTGGAAAGCAAGGTCAGCAGTCTTGGTGCCAAGTGCGGTGTAGTTAACACCACAGGTAGCGAATGCACCGTTACGAACGAATGAGTCAGCGCCTGCATAGTGAAGAATTCCTGCACTTGCAAGGTCCTCATAGATTGCAAGCTCAGCTGCCATGATTACATTATCGGTAGGGGTGAAGATTACATCAACGCCATTAGCGATAAGAGTAGATGCTGCTGATACTACTTCATCGTTGGTGTTAGCGGTAGCTTCTACATACTCGATTCCCTTAGCATCAAGATAAGCCTTAGCATCTGCAATAGGAGTTGCTGAGTTTACCTCTGAAAGAGAATAAAGAAGACCAACCTTCTGGATGTCAGCATTCTGAGCAAACATCATATCCATGATGAAGTTGGTGTTAAGTCCGTCGCTGGTACCGGTAACATAAGGAATTCCGGTAAGTTCTGCTGCTACGGGATCAGAGATAGCTGCATATACAACAGGAGTCTCTGAATCTTCTGCAGATACTGCTGCAACCTGTGCTGCAAGAGTAGCGATAGGAATGATTGCGTCAACGCCGTCAGCAACTGCCTGATCGGTGATCTGCTTAAGAGTTGACTGATCGTTCTGACCTGAGTAAATGGTATAGGTAATGGTGATTCCCTTGTCTGCTGCGATTGCATCAAGCTCAGCAGCGATTGCGTTTGCAATCTCATCAAGTGAAGCGTGGTCAAGCTGCTTTACAATTGCTACATTGTAGGTAGCGCCTGCCTCAACCTCTACATCTGCAATATCAGTTACATCAGTGTCGGTGTTGTTGTCTACAGTTACGTTTGTGTCTGTTGTGTTTTCTCCGTCAGCGGGGGTCTCTCCGCATGCTGCAAGTGCAAGCATCATAACGGCGCTCAAGCCAACAGCCATGAGCTTCTTTACAAAACCTTTTTTCATAATTTTTCTCCTCCGTGCCATTCACTATATTAAATGCACACATGTATTTTAAGATTGTTTGAGCAGAATTGCAAGCAAACATGCCGATATTTGCGATATTTGTTAATTTACTGTGATTTTATTTTCATTTAATTGACTTTATTATTAAAGAAAACTAAACTGATTTTTGCATTGTTTTATATTAGGAGATTTTACTATGGCTTTAATGGATGAATTTCAGGCGGAACGCGAGGAGATTAAAAAAGCTCCATTCAAAAAGCGTTTCGATTACTTTTGGGAATATTATAAATGGTGGGTTATCGGCGGAGTTATTGCCGTTATTGCTATCGCAATGACCATACGCAGTTTTGTCACCCACAAGGATGACGTACTTTACATAGCTATGATTAATGCTATTGAGATTAGCGAGGATGGAACTGTTGCCACAATCAAGGAGCCTTTCCTCGAAGCGCATGATTTTAATGTTAAAAAGAATGATCTTTTGTTCGACATCGACCTCAAGATGAATATCTCTTCCATTTCTCATAAGGAAGCCAATCCCATCCCTGCCGAATACACGGATTATGTTTCCATCACCAACTCGGCAAATTCACGCCAGACTCTTTCGGTTTATATAGCTGCCGGCAGTGTCGATTTGATGGTCAGCTCAGAGAACTGGTTTGACGAGTATGGCTACGGCGGCTTCTATCTTCCACTCTCTGAGGTTTTGAGTGCGGAAGAGCTTGAGCAATACAGTGACCGTCTCTACTACCTCGATCAGGCAGTCAGGGACAGATACGAAAAAGCAAGTGATGAAATGAATTACGAATATAATGAGGTCTATCCGGATCCTTACGATTTGGAGGCAATGGAGGCTCCTGTTGCTTACGGTCTCATTGTGGATGAAAATACTCTTTTAAACAAAAACTTTGCCTTCGTTACCGAAGGCAAAGAAGATAAGATCGTACTCGGCTTTGTAGCCAACGGCCAGAATGTTCAACTGGCTCACGACCTCGCAATATATCTGCTTACTCAATAAATATTTTTGTATTCGAAATAATCAAAATCAGCCGGTATCCTGCTTCCGCATCCGCCATTATTTGCGTACACTCCTACAAGCGTACCGGTATGGCGCTTCGGATCGTCAGGGACACCTTCATCACACAGGTATATACAGTTTTCCAGGACTCCGGCCTTAATCCATTCTGCATTATCGTAACTGTAATAGAAGCTTCTTGTAAGCTTATCCACTACCACTCTGAGATACAACTTTCCCTCTCGAATATCACTGATAGAGGAAATAATCTCTTCACCATGGTTTCTGTTGATTACCAGCTGAAGCTTTCTTCCCTTTTCATAACATAATGCAAATCTCGCATAGGTCGCAGTGCTGTAATAGCATGTAAGCCCTGCTTGCTCTCCATCCTTTAGCGGATTAAAATCCAATACTGTTTCCGCCTGATAGCTTAACTCCTGTTCTCTCCTGAGCAGGATATTTTTTGCTCTGATTTCATTAAGCTGTCCATCTCCGGTCCATATTCTGAGCCAGCCTCTGCGTTCGCTCAGGGAATAATCTCCCCTCGCAGGATTTCTTACAAACAGCCATTTATCAGACAATTTTTCATCATCAAAATCATCTCGTCCCGGCACAACAGGCTTATGTATTTCTTCAACCGGATTCTCGATTCTGACCTGCATAAAATCGGGCGCAATATTTACAGTGCTGGGTCCCTTTCGGTCATTAATCACAAACCAACCGTCATCTAGCCAGGTTACAGGCTCAAGAGCAGTCTCACGCCCGATAGTAGTATATTTTCCTCCATTGGGACGTCCGCACAGATAATATACCCACCAGTTGCCATTGCTATCTTCTATCAGTTTGCCATGTCCGCATCTTTGCAGCGGCGCATCAGCATCAAACTGTCTGAGTAAAGGATTATAGGGTGATGGCTCATAGGGACCTGTAAGCTCCTTGGATTTTCCCACATTGATACCGTGTCCGTAACCGGTTCCACCCTCTGCAACCATAGCATAATAATACTCACCATGCTTGAGAAGATGCGGTCCCTCGGAGCATCTTTCTCCCGTTCCCGGCCATACAGCAATCTCATCTCCTATGATTTTGCTGCAATCATCCGAAAGCGGTACGAGATTGATACCGGGACTGATAACCATATAATGCCTGCCATCATCATCCACGAAAAGAGACGGGTCAATATTATCCACTTCGAGCCATACAGGCTTGCTGTACGGTCCTTCAGGGCGTTCTGACCATACCATCAATTGTCTTCTGAGTACATTGTTGTCTCTCGTTCCGTCACCGTTTAAGCGAAGCGTCGCCATAATGATAAATCTTCCGTTATCATAAGCGATATCCGGAGCCCATATTCCATGCGAGTCTTTGATTGCACTCAAATCAAGATAATCCGGTTCTGTCACAGCATATCCTATAATTTCCCAATTCACCATATCCGTAGAATGACTTATGGCTATCGCAGGAAAATACTGGAAGGTAGAGTTGACCATATAGTAATCTTCTCCCACTCTTACCACTGAAGGATCCGGAAAAAATCCTCTCTTCACAGGGTTGTGGTAAATTTTGCTGTAGGACACACTTTTTACCAGAACACTTCCCTTTGATTCGTCTTTATCAGAGAGACAAAATACACCGTTTTTAACGCCCACCCATCTTCCGGGCACAGCCTTCATCTTAAGCACATCCTCAAACTGCACTCCGTCGATACTGTACTGTATGGTCACGTTCTCCAGCGGAAAGTTTCTTTCAGACTGACTGATATCCTGCCTTCCGACTCTTTCCGCCATATACTTAACCCATAGCTGTGTGGTGTTTTTGTCCAGCCTGGCAATTGATTCGCAATGCTCAAGTGTATTCTCCACAAGTATTTTTCCAAACTGCTGAGTGCCCCTTACCGCTCTAACATCGATAAAGTCCTCATCCACAACAAAGGTCACCAGACCATATTCCATACCCATGGAAATCACTCCGGCTTCATCTCCGCACTCGAGTTCACTTATATCCATTACGGTAATGCATGAAAACTCCGGAGCCGGCCACTTTTGCAGCAGCAAATTAGGAGTATCTCCATAAGGAGCTTTCTTATTTTTAGCATTCAATCTCAATCCGGCGTGATTTTCTAAAGAAAGCCAGTTCTCCTCCGGATTAGCATTCCACTGCCACTGAAGTCCCGGTCTGCCTCCGCTAAAATCATCCGAAGTCGCCGGCTCGCAAATATCAGACTTGTTAAAAGCCTTTTCCCTCTTTACCGTCGGCTTGCGGAATCTGAGCACAGGATAGCCACAGGTTTCATTCTCTCTGTGCGCTCCGATTATCGGCCAGTCATCCACCCACTCCATAGGCTGAAGGTGAATTATTCTGCCGGCAGAATAAACATCCTGGAAATGAATAAACCAATCCTCTCCGGTCACTGTATCTACCCAGGCTCCCTGATGAGGACCGTTAACCTCTGTTTCACCCTGACGCATTACCACTCTGTACTCATAAGGGCCGTATATATTTCGGGAACGAAGTACAGTCTGCCATCCGGTTTTTACTCCTCCTGCCGGAGCAAAAATATAATACCACCCGTTTCTCTTATACAGCTTAGGGCCCTCAATGGTTTCCTGATCGTTCTCATTACCGTCAAACACCTTAATTTCATCACCAATAAGCCTGCTTCCATCAGGGCTCATTTCAACAATATGTAGCACACTCTTGTAGCCGATTCTGCTCTTGGCCACCCCTGCCACCAGATATGCCTTGCCGTCCTCATCCCAGAAAGGACACGGATCGATCCACCCCGCTCCCGGTCTGATATTAATCGGCTCACTCCACTCTCCAAACGGATCGACAGCTGTAGACATATATATACCCTCATCAGGCATAGGGAAGCACACGTAGTATAATCCCTCGTGATATCTGATGGACGGTGCCCACACACCGCATCCGTGGATCGGACTTCTGTATCTGTCCTCCGGAATTTTATTCAACACATAATTAACAACCTTCCAGTTCACCAAATCCTTGGAATGAAGAACAGGAAGTCCCGGTGCATTGCAAAAGCTCGATGCAACCATGAAATAATCATCCCCAACACGTATAGCATCAGGATCCGAATAATCCGCATGTAATATCGGATTGGTATAGGTTCCGTCTCCGTTGTCAGCGTTCCAAATAAATTCTGCCATAGCTACCCTTCTGTCAATAAATTTCAGTCGTTATTTACTCTGCTACATGTCCCCAAATAAAAAGCGAGAGTACACGGTTAATACATACTCACACAATAAATTCTAACAGACCTTTATTGTAAATATCAATAACCCACGCACTCTCGCCGTGAAATATTTAATTCTATAACTGCTATACGATTTACTGCTGAGCAAGTACTTCTCTGAGTATCTCGTTAACGCTGCCGGGATCTGCCTTACCCTTCATAGCCTTCATAGTCTGACCAACGAGGAAGCCGATAGCCTTCTCCTTGCCGCCCTTGAAGTCAGCAACCGACTGAGGATTTGCTGCAACAATCTCTTCGATGGTCTTTCTGAGAGCGCCCTCATCATTAACAGTCTTAAGACCCTTTTCATCAACATAGGCAACAGGGTCGATATCCTCTGCAAAAATCTTCTCAAAAACTTCCTTTGCTACAGAAGAATTGATTTCCTTCTTGTCAACCATGGCAATGAGATCTGCAAGATGCTTGGGACTGAATGAAAGGTCCTCGGGATCGGTACCGGTCTCCTTCATGAGACGAAGGGTCTCACCCATGAGCCAGTTAGAAACCTTCTTGGGATTACCGCAAATAGCTGTGGTCTCCTCAAAAATGTCTGCCATCTGCTTGGTTCCGGTAATAATTCCGATATCGTAATCAGGAAGGTCGAACTCCTCCTTGTAACGAATCTTCTTCTCGGGAGCCATCTCGGGCTGAGCTGCCTTTACTCTCTCAATCCACTCATCACTGATATGGATAGGAACAAGGTCCGGATCAGGGAAATATCTGTAGTCCTGTGCATCTTCTTTAGAACGCATAGGATAGCTTTCTGCCTTATTATCATCCCAACGACGAGTCTCCTGAACTACAGCCTTGCCCTCCTCGATGAGGTCAATCTGACGGTTCTTCTCGCCCTCAATAGCATGCTGAATAGCACGGAATGAATTAAGGTTCTTCATCTCGGTTCTGGTACCAAACTTCTCAGTGCCAACCTCTCTTACAGAAAGGTTAACATCGGCTCTCATTGAGCCTTCCTGAAGCTTACAGTCTGAAGCTCCGAGATACTGAATGGTCTGCCGAAGCTTCTCGAGGTAAGCAATTACCTCCTCTGCGCTTCTCATATCAGGCTCTGAAACGATTTCAATAAGCGGAACACCACTACGGTTGTAGTCTACAAGTGAAGCATCCTCCCACTCATCGTGTACGAGCTTACCGGCGTCCTCTTCCATATGAATTTCATGGATTCTTACAGCTTTCTTTACTCCGCTCTCGGTCTCGATATCAACATGACCGTTTCTGCAGATAGGAAGATAAAGCTGTGAAATCTGATAGTTCTGCGGGTTATCGGGATAGAAATAATTCTTTCTGTCAAACTTGCAGTTCTGAGTAATATCACAATTGGTTGCAAGGCCTACTGCCATTGCATATTCAACTACCTGCTTGTTGAGAACAGGAAGTGAACCGGGCATACCTGTACATACAGGGCAGGTATGAGTATTGGGTGCTCCTCCGAATGCAGTTGAGCATCCGCAGAATATCTTTGTCTTGGTAGCAAGCTCTACATGAACCTCAAGACCAATGACTGTTTCGTATTCTTTAGCCATTACTATACCTCCTTTGCTGCCTGTTCATAGGTGTATGCTGCGCGAATAAGCTTTTTCTCTGCGAAGCAATCACCAATCATCTGTACGCCGATGGGAAGTCCGTTACTATCTGTTCCGCAGGGAACACTGATTCCCGGAAGTCCTGCAAGGTTTACAGAAATGGTATAGATATCACCCAAATACATCTGCATAGGATTTGAAAGACTGCATCCGAGCTTGGGAGCTGTTGTAGGTGCAACAGGTCCGAGGATAATATCATATTTTGCAAAAGCATCATCGAAGGCCTTCTTAATAAGTGCCTTTACGCGAAGCGCCTTGAGGTAATATGCATCATAATAGCCTGATGAAAGAACGAAGCTTCCAAGCATAATTCTGCGCTTAACCTCAGGTCCGAAGCCCTCTGAACGAGACTTCTTGTACATGCGGTGAAGCTCATCTGCATCCTGCGCACGATAGCCGTACTTAACGCCGTCAAATCTCTCGAGATTTGAGCTTGCCTCTGCATCAGCTATAGTATAGTAGGTAGGAATTGCATATTTTACATGAGCAAGGTCGAATTCTTCAACCTCTGCGCCAAGTTCCTTGAGCTTGTCTGCAACAGCAAGAACTGCTGCCTTAACATCCTCCTGGAGACCCTCACCGAAATATGACTTGGGAATACCGATCTTCATGCCCTTAACATCCTTTACAAGTGCTTCGGTAAAGTTGGTATCCTCACGCTTCATTGAAGTTGAGTCCTTAGGGTCGTGTGAAGCGATAGTTTCAAGAATTGTAGCGCAGTCAGTTACATCCTTGCAAAGAGGTCCGATCTGGTCAAGAGATGAACCATAAGCAATAAGTCCGTATCTTGATACAGTTCCATAGGTAGGCTTAAGTCCTACAACGCCACAGTATGAAGCGGGCTGACGAATAGATCCGCCGGTATCCGAACCGAGTGCAAAGAAGCACTCCTGTGCTGCAACTGCTGCAGCAGAACCACCTGATGAACCGCCGGGAACATGCTCGGGGTTTCTGGGATTTCTGGTTACTCCATAGTAAGAAGTCTCAGTGGTAGAGCCCATTGCGAACTCATCCATATTGGTCTTACCGATAACAACTGCACCTGCCTTCTCGAGGTTGATAACTGCCTCTGAAGAAAAAGTAGGTACGAAATTGCTGAGGATTTTTGATGAACAGGTGGTAAGCATACCCTCTGTACACATATTGTCCTTAATTGCAACAGGTACACCTGCAAGAGGTCCTGTAAGTTCTCCTGCTTCAATCTTTTTCTGAGCCTCTGCCGCCTTGGCAAGAGCTGCTTCTTTATCGATTGTTACATATGCATGTACAGTCTCCTCGGTCTTGTCAATCTGATCGAGTACTGCCTGCATAGCCTGAACTGCGGTATACTCTCCGGCCTTAATAGCCTTTCCGAGTTCTACTGCTGTAAGGGATAAAATATCACTCATCTTCTTCACCCCTCCTTAATCAAAAGTCTTAGGTACAAGGAACATATTGTCCTTCTCACCCGGTGCATTCTTTAATATATTTTCGCTGTCATCACCGTTGGTAACAACATCCTCACGGAATACATTGTTGACAGGGAAAACATGTGACATCGGCTCTACACCTGTTGTATCAAGCTCTCCAAGTTCGTCGATGTAATCAAGCATTTCTGCAAGATCCTTCTTAGCCTGCTCTTTTTCCTCATCGTTGAGCTCGAGTTTAGCAAGAATGCCTACATATTCGATTGTTTCATCGCTTATAACATTTGCCATTTTCCAACCTCACTTTTATTTGCTGATACTTATTGTAGCGGTATCGTCATCTATACTGATTACTTTAATAACATAAGGGAAATCTGTTCTGTCATCCATCATTCCGCCTGCAAAAAACTGCTTATGCTTTGCAAGTGAAAAATAGTCTCCTTCAAAAAACAAATCATTATTGCTTAATCTATTTCCATAGGAATATGCTCCGGTAAATGTATTATTACCGCTCTTTTGCAGTATTTCAACACCATAGAGTCCTTCGGCAGAATATGAATTGTTATGTATATATTCGCTTACCGTCGCTCCGTTTCCATCCAAGGTATCAATCTGAATACCTATCAGTCTGGCATCTATATGATACATTCTCACACCGGTTTTATTAAGTCCGTAAAGCTGTGCATCATATTCATTCAAGCCATCGCAGGAGAACAAATCGACCATAATGTACTCATTGAACGGATTAAGCGTACCATCTGAATTGTAAACAGCATTAACCGTAGGAATAATCAATGTATCTCCGCTGTCCGTAAATCTGTCAAGCGTAATGATAACCTCATCCTCGATATCTTCGGGCTTTACTACAATCGGTGTTGTCCAGCCTGCTGCGAATTTAGAATACGGATTCCAATCACCGCGGCTTCCTGCCTGCATATCAAATCCACCCACCGCATCTACTCCGGAATAAGTAACATCATAGTAATCAATAAGTCCGAGCTGATGTCCAAACTCATGAATAAGAGTATTTCCGGTTTTCTGACCATTTTCAGAGAGCTGCGAGGTATTAATCACCACATAATGAGAAACAGCAGCACCATCACTTAATGAAGCCATGTCGTAGGTATAATCTTCAACTATGCTGACAGCTCCGTTGTTACTTGAAATAATAAAATAATCGCTTTCCTCGCCGGAAGCACATATCAGAATCACCGCATCAAAAACACCGTCTCTGTCCCCATCCAAGGAATTGGTCCATTCGGAATAATTTTCACATACCCATTTCTGCATCTCATAAACATCATAATCGGAAAGGAGTATGTCGCGATAATCTTCAAAATACATATCCTCGAACTTATACCAGTCTGTCACATAAGATGTCAGTCTGAGCTTTCCGTAAGAGGCTTTCTCATAGTAATCCGAAAAAGTAAAGTAATTGCCATCTGCGGTATATTCAACAGCCTGCCCGTCCGCAGTCACAACCCTTCCCAGGATAGAAGTAATTGTCTCCATGTCTTCTGCAAGTACATCCTGCTGATCCTCAAAACAGTAAGGGACAACCAGTACATTTACGTCTCCGATAGCCGGTGTCGTTGCTGCCGGTGTATCTTCATGCAAATTAGCAGGATTTACATATGAATATATAGGAAGTTCAACCTTGTAAGGAGTATCCATGATATCAACCATAAGATAATCTCCAACTGCAAGCGGTTCATCCTTACTCTTCATATTTCCTGAGGCATCATACAGTTCTCCGATTTTGTAATCGGCATTTCCGATTCCATAGACAGTTCTTAAATGCTTTGAACTCGCGACAGCCTCGAAATCAGTTTCGAGAAGCATATAAAAATCCATCTCACCTCTTCCGAGGTTCCATTTTTCCTTCCGCGAGTCGTAATAATCGCCCTCGCCTATATAATCGTAGAAATCTGTATTCATGACGATTCTTCCGATATCATGGCGTTGGCCACTGTATCGGATTAACAGCGAACTGATGCGTATCTCATCAAAATTATATTCATCTGCCGTCATTCTGAAAAAACCAAATCCCGTATAGTTCTCCATACAGGATATAAAGGAATATCCCTCACAGGCAACAGTGCCCCTGGCTGATTGAAAAATAAGCTCATCTGCAGAAGACACTGACTGCGCCTTCTTAGGACTTACACCACTCTCAAAATGAAAAGAATCTGCCCAATCGCAGTCATCCTGCGCATAAGTTATATAGGGTGCTACATATGCAAGACCATCTATCTGTGTAAGCAACAGGAGTTCACTACCCGGAGTAAAAATCAATTCTCCGGAATCTGAAAGCATAACGTTTTTTGTCGCAAATTCTATATTATCTCCATTCGGTCCGACTGCCGTAAAACCTACAAGCTTATCACCTGACATTCTCATGTCAGTAACAGATGATTCATCCTTAAAATCAATCGTGAATGAAGGCATATCAGGATACATCTGACGGATTTCATCTATTACGCAGTTAATCTTGGCATATCTGTATTCATAACCACTGTCAATATAACTTTCAATAGACCTTGCTATCGTAAAATCAATCACTCCATCATTTAAGCATATCCATGGATCTTCATAAGAATAATCCTCGATAAGCTCTTCATCCTGATAAAACTCCGAGTCATAAATTGTTTCAACGTCGGTTTCGACACTATCCTCCGTTGAAACCTCTTCAACCAAGTTAGTGTCATTACCGCAGGCACTCATAAGCATTGCCAAGGTGCCCGCAAGCAATCCGTATAATCCTTTTTTAACAAACTTTAATTTGTTCATTATCAATCTCTTACCTTAATATGAACCTCACGAAGCTGCTGCTCGGTAACCTCACCGGGAGCACCGCACATAAGATCCTGTGCATTTCCGTTCATAGGATATGCGATAACCTCGCGGATATTCTCCTCATTTCTAAGAAGCATAATCATACGATCGACACCGGGTGCCATTCCTGCGTGCGGAGGTGCACCAAACTGGAATGCCTGATAGAGAGCACCGAACTTAGCCTTGAGAGTCTCCTCATCATATCCGGCGATAGCAAATGCCTTCTTCATGATTTCGATGTCATGGTTACGTACCGCACCTGATGAAAGCTCTACACCGTTGCATACGATATCATACTGATATGCAAGTATTGTAAGAGGATCCTGGTTGTTAAGTGCATCAAGTCCGCCCTGAGGCATAGAGAAAGGATTGTGAGTAAATCCAATCTGCTTGGTATCAGGATCAAGCTCAAACATAGGGAAGTCATTTACATAGCAGAAACGATATGCATTCTTCTCGATGAGATCAAGTCTTGCACCGAGTTCGTTTCTGATGTGACCGGCATAGTAATTTGCTCTCTCTTCCTTATCTGCGATAAAGAAAATAGTATCTTCCTTCTCAAGACCTGCAAGCTTGATAAGCTCGTCCTTCATCTCATCAGGAATAAACTTGTCGATAGGTCCCTTGTAAGACATATCTTCCTGAACCTCAAGATATCCGAGTCCGCCCATTCCGAGTTCCTGAGCAAACTTAAGCATCTTCTCATGGAAGCCCTTTGACTGATGTCCTGCAATCTTGATTGCACGAACGGTACGGCCAACAAAAGGCTTAAAGGTGCACTTCTGGAAGAAGTCGGTAACATCTATAATTCTGAGAGGGTTTCTGAGGTCAGGCTTATCTGAACCAAACTCAAGCATTGCCTGCTTGTAGCTGATAATAGGATAAGGTGCCTGAGTAACCTGTGCTCCCTCAGGTGCAAACTTAGCAAAGGTAGCTGAAAGAACTTCCTCACCAACCTTGAATACATCCTCCTGAGTAGCGAAGCTCATCTCAAAGTCAAGCTGATAGAACTCTCCGGGTGAACGGTCTGCTCTTGCATCCTCATCACGGAAGCAGGGAGCGATTTGGAAATACTTATCGAAGCCTGAAACCATAAGGAGCTGCTTGTACTGCTGAGGAGCCTGGGGAAGTGCATAGAACTTACCCTTGAACTTTCTTGAAGGAACAATATAGTCTCTTGCTCCTTCAGGAGATGATGCGCAAAGGATAGGAGTCTGAATCTCAAGGAAGCCCATCTCACTCATCTTCTGACGGAGGAAGCTGATAACCTTTGATCTGAAAATAATGTTGTCCTTAACCTTCTGGTTTCTGAGGTCAAGATAACGATACTTAAGTCTTACATCCTCACGGATTTCCTTAGAGGTCTGAATCTCAAAAGGAAGCTGCTGATAAACCTTACCGAGAACCTCGATGCTTTTAGCTTCAAGTTCGATAGTTCCTGTAGGGATCTTGGGGTTGTAAGTCTCCTCATCTCTCTTCTCAACAGGTCCGGTAATAGAAACACACATTTCCTTGCTGATTCCATCAAGAAGTGTGGTATCTCTGAGAACTACCTGAAGCACTCCATACATATCACGAAGGTCAATAAATGATACTCCGCCGTGGTCACGGATGTTCTCAACCCAGCCTGCAACCTGGAGGGTCTGACCAATTTTGTCTTCACCAATCTGGTTAATTGTTAAATCTCTGTACATTTTTCCAATCCTTTCATAAATCCTTTAAAGACAACGAGTCCCGGAACACAGATATCTGCATTCCGGGACGAGTAAACTTTTACCCGCGGTACCACCCGCATTGTTTTCACAGCAGCCCTCGGCTTATCCGAGGCATATTCCGTAAAAACCTCTTTAAGTACGTAACGTGTACGAAACGGATTACCCTACGCCTGTCATACCAATTACGCGATATCAATCTCACGCAAGCAAAACAGCTTTCAAATAACCGGCTCCGGAGCGTTCCCTTGTCTGTTTCTATGGTAAGCAGCGCTTTCAGCCCACGACGCCGCATCTCTTTTACCGCCCACAGGAAGAGTCTCCTTCACAGCTTTTGCATATGTATATTACTTATTAAGTACAAAAAAGTCAAGAATTCTAAGCTCTAATATCAGGAAAAATACCGCAATTCAATGTTTTTCCTTAATATCCCCATTCAACATCCTCAACAACCTTGCCGTTGACAACCTTTTTGAGCACAATCTCACCATTCTGAGAAGCATCAGGCATTGTGTTAATATCTACCTTAACAATATTCCATCCGCAGTAGCTCTTACGCTGTCTGATCCATGATTTCTTGGGAATATCCTGTCCTACATAGATAACTCCAATAGGCTCATCCAATATCTCATCCGTGTCCTCACCAATATCATTTACATCGGCAAGAATGTTGGCAAGCTCAAGCTCACTCTCACATCTAAAAATGTACCATTCGCCTTCCGGCAGTGTTATCCAATCCATAAGTACCTCTCCCAATCTTATAATGAATAGTATGAAAATAAGAAATACTTCATACCACGCTATGTGTTGACAATTCTATCAACCCATCCCCCATATATATTCATTATAGCTCATTTTGACAGTTACTTAAACCACTTATTTTATTATTTAGCGGTCTTTTTTGATACTGCATCGAATTCATCGATGATATCCTTGGTAACCATCTTCTGAGTGCAAAGAGATACGATAATAATAAATACAAAACTTACGATAAATGCAGGAAGAAGCTCATAAATGTTCCATCCGCCACCAATAGGGCGAACTGCATACTTCCATACAAATACCATTACACCACCTGATACTATTCCGGCAAGAGCACCTGCGAAGGTGGTCTTCTTCCAGAAAAGTGACATGAGCATAAGAGGTCCGAAGGCTGCTCCGAAGCCTGCCCATGCAAAGGATACGATACCGAATACAGAGCTGTTGGGATTCCATGCAAGAACAATAGCTACAATAGCTACAACCACAATGGTAAGTCTTGCAATAAGCATTGCAACCTTCTCACTCATCTTAACGTGAAGGAAATCTCTGAGGAGATTCTGCGAAATAGCAGAACCTGCAGTGAGCAGCTGTGAGTCCGCGGTAGACATTGTGCAGGCAAGAATTCCGGCCATTACAAGTCCTGCGATAAGTGCTGCAAATATACCGTTCTGAGCAAGCAAGTCTGAAATCTTGATGATGATTGTTTCCTCGCTTGAGTTGCCAAACAAAGGTGCAATTAAATTGGTGTTGTTTGAAATAGCATTACCGATTACACCGATTAAAATAGCAACACCCATTGAAAGGAATACCCACACTGAAGCAATTCTTCTTGAGGTCTTGATTTCGTTCTCATCTCTAACAGCCATAAAACGAAGAAGGATATGAGGCATACCGAAGTATCCGAGTCCCCAAGCAAGTGTAGATACGATAGGGAAGAAGCCGAAGTCTGTAGCTTCCTTTGCTATGAAATGTCCGTTCTGAACATCAAGAACTGCTGCCTTATTAAGTGTAAAATATCCTGAAAGAGACTTTGCATTTTCAAATACAGCACTCCATCCGCCGGCCTTATATACGCCAAAGAATACCATTACAACAAGTGCAAGAGTCATAACAATACTCTGAACAAGGTCTGTTGTTGATACCGCAAGGAAACCTCCCACTACGGTATAGCCTACGATAACAACTGCGCCGATGATCATCGCAACATGATAATCAACTCCAAAAAGCGAATTGAACAGAGTACCTACTGCCTTGAAGCCTGAAGCGGTATAAGGTACAAAGAAAATAATAATTACAATAGCTGCAATAAGTGAAATTACATTTCTGCGGTCATGATATCTCTTTGAAAAGAAATCGGGAACAGTAAATGCTCCAAGATTGTTAGAGTATCTTCTGAGTCTCTTAGCTACGAAGAGCCAGTTAAGATAGGTTCCTACTCCAAGTCCGATTGCGGTCCAGCTTACCTCGGAAAAACCTGCAATATACGCAAGTCCGGGAAGACCCATCAAAAGATATGAACTCATATCCGAAGCCTCGGCACTCATTGCTGCTACGAGTGGTCCGAGCTTACGTCCGCCAAGGTAAAAGCCCTCAGCACTGTTTTCTCCTTTTTTTCCAAAAAAGAAGCCGATTCCGATCATAATAGCAAGATATACTACTATGGTCACAATAATTCCTACTGTTGCTGTCATTGTCTCTCTCCTCTAGTAAAATATAATATTAACCCAATAGGGATTAATTCTGCTTACGAGAATGCTTTGCATTCTTTTCATATAATATGGTAAGGCCCTTGGGAAGTAATTCCGCATCAACTGTTATTTTATGCTTGCAGTTAGGTATTACGGTTCCCGCAAATCCGCCGGACGCAACCACTGCAGTCTCATACCCCAGTTCTTCCCATATTCTGTCTATCATTCCGTCTACGCAGCAGGCCTGTCCGAATATACTTCCGCTCTGCATCGCGCCTACAGTATTGCCGGCTATAAGCTTAGCAGGCTTTTCAATTGCAATCTCGGGAAGATGTGCCGCATTAGTGGTCAAGCCCTCAAGAGCTACACGTACTCCCGGAATAATCATACCGCCAAGAAATCTTCTATCCTTGCTGATAACAGAAATGGTTGTAGCGGTACCCATATCAATAAGAATAAGCGGTGCTCCGTACTGTGCCAATCCGGCTACTGCGCCAACCAGCAAATCAGGACCCAACTGTGAGGGGTCATCAAGCTTGATATCCACTCCGGTCTTGATTCCGGGGCACACCTCAATGATACTCTTGCCCAGCAGTCTCTCAATTCCATTCTTAATCTGGGCTGTAACCGGCGGAACAGATGATGAAAGGATTCCGCCCTCAATATCTTCCGGCTTGATTTTATATAAATCAAGAATTGTCTTAAAAGTGATTGCATACTCGATAGCAGTCTTTCTTAAGTCTGTTACCAAGCGCTCCTCAAAAACTGTCTCATAATTCTCCGGCTTGGTGCAACCGAAAACAATATTAGTATTTCCAACATCAACCGTAAGAATCATAGTTTTCTCCTGATGCAAGCTTCTCTTTATTAAAATGAAAATTAATTATAAAAAGCCGGTGATTAAGCAAATAAAATAGACCTGCCATGTCATTGCATAGACATAGCAAGTCTATTTTACCTAGAAAGAGGCTTATTTACAAGCATATCTTTTAACTTATACAAGGCACAGCGCTGCGAGTGAAACAGAGCTTCCTATAAACCAATACTTAGCAGTCTTTTTACCGCCAAGCACGCTGATTAAAATACATACACAAGCGTAAGCAAGCACAACCACAAGCCATGCAGACTGAAGTCTCAAGGGAGTGAAGCCGTATGCATTGATGTACATAAGCAGCTTAAGACCTGCAATCACCGCAAAGAATGTACTCTCTATCGTTAAAATCACGACCGCAATCTTAACCGCCTTTGCCAATCCTTTGTTTTCTCCGATAAATCCTGTTCTCGTACTGAGCCAGGTCACAATTAAGTTGACCACCATAACTCCGCACATATCTCCGAAGCCCTTGCGAGCATATTCCGAGAAGGTATACTGCGTAGGAAGAGTCATACTGAAGGCATCAAACAAATAGCTTCCCTGAAGTCCGAAGAACAGAAGGTAAAATACGGTAAATAAGCCAATCAGGATTACCCAAATAACACCCGGTACCTTCTTAAGCGCAGCAATAACTTTTTTGATATTGTTGCCTCTCTGAACCACATGCTCGGTAGTCTCTCTGTAGCAGCCTCCCAGCAAGCCGTAAAAATACATAGCAAAAAAGATACTGGTGACGCACTTAAGTACAAAATCAAAGCTTACCTCAATGCGGAATACATTCGCGACGGTATCCATCATCTGACCGAAATTGTCATCCGCCTTCTTTAAGCATGAAACCGCAATGCAAAGAAGAATAATACCAAGTACAATTCCTATCAGAGCTCCCCACACATTACGCTTCTTACCTTCCTCCTTTTCACCACGAGCGAATATACTGATAATTGCTCTTATATCCTGGTGTATATTCTTGAAGGTCATTACAAAAAAGGCTGTTATTCCATCCCACAAAAACATATGTGAGGTCTCGCCCTCCGCAAGTCTGTCAGATCTGCAAAGCACCCAATAGGCCGCGAACAAGTGTGTAAAAAATATCGGCAGGCCTTCTCCCCATACATTACTGAGTGTAAAGCAGCCTGAAACTGCAGCCACTATGGTCAGCACCATAAAAATCCAGCTTTCAACAGTTCTCTTTCTCTTAAAGAACATCGCCTCAGCCAATGCCATAAAGCATATTACGAATATTCCGAAGCTGATTTTCATTTCTTTGCCAATCGAATAAGCAAAATTTGAATATGCATAGGAAATAGGGAAAATAGCCACCGCAGCTATTTTTTCCACCAAAGAAGTATTTAGCCATTCAGCTCTCTTCCTTGGTTCGTTGCTTTCCATATGTTCCGCGGGCACCTTTTCCAGATTCACAAATTCATTGGGCATTAACGCGCCAATCATTTGATTATTATCGTTCATATTCTCCATATAACTCTCCTCATCTCGTATCTGTTTAGTATACAAGGTCAGTCATCTATAAATTCGAGGATATCTCCGGGCTGACATTGCAGTTCATGGCACAAAGCCATCAATGTAGAAAATCTTATTGCCTTAGCCTTACCTGTTTTTAGCACAGAAAAATTAGCAGGAGTGATTCCGATTCTTTCGGCAAGATCATTGGATGAAATCTTGCGCTTTGCCATCATTACATCTACATTCACAATAATCTTCATACAGCTCCCTCCTTATATTGTCAGATCGTTTTCTTCCTGAAGGGAAGCCGCCTTGGCAACGAAATACGAAAGTGCTGAAGTGCAGATAAATATAGCAAGTCCGCAAAACACTACCAAAAGCTCGATCAGCATAAGTCCGGGATGATTAAATCCGAGCACCCACAAAACCACTACAGCCACAAATAAAAAGATTGAATCTCCAAGAGCAAGCATTGAGAAAATCTTGAAGTACTTGGCATTTGCCATACAAAAGCTGTTGTCCTTCTCAATATTTGATGCAATCAACCATGACATTACCATTGCTGCAAAGCACGGTACGGCACATACATAAATCACTATGCTCCAAGGAAGTACCCAGGATGAAAATTCCGGATTTTTCTCTGCCAAAATTTTGCTCAACTGCGGAAGAATGTAAACGCAGCAGGTGATTCCTATGATGATTACTCCAATTATTACAACCTTCAGCCATCTTGCAAATTTACTGTGTGTCATTTCTACTCCCTTTCTTTCAAAGCGCGCCTTAAAATATTACGATTACACGTACATGATTATTTTGTACAATGCGTATGTTATCACCGTGTAAAATGATTGTCAACAATTATTTATTGTTTTTCGATAATTTTAGATATGTTTATCGATAAGTATTCAAATTTTACCAACATAAAAAATACCAGAAAAAGAGCCTGAAATCTATCCCTACCGGTAATCAAAAAGCCCGAACCGTAACGGTCCGGGCCTATCGCCTAATTTAGTATTCAGTTCTGCTTTTCGGCTTTGTTTTCAGCCTCATCTGCCAGTGCCACCTCTAGCATGATTTGTTCAAAAGCTACCGGAGCAAAATCATTTCTGTCCATGCTGACGCAATAGCTTCTGGCGCTGACTGTGTTATATGCAGGATTGTTGTGTACATGTCCGAATATATTGGCATAGGGCATATTTCTGTTTACATACATAGGCTCATGCGAAACCATCCAAAAATCCGCATAAATAATCGGCTTATCATAAACCTCTGCAAATCCGAGTCTTCTGTATTCCTCGTTGTCGAGTCGGTCATGATTTCCCTTAATCAAATACTTTCTGCCATTGAGCTTCGATATGTATTCTGCATTACCGATATCTCCAACTATATAGACCTCATCTTCAGCACAAACTGTATTGTTCCAAGCTTCAATGATTTTTTCATTCATTAACGACACGCTTGCAAAAGGTCTGTCTTCATATCGCATTATTGACTCATCATCAAAATGCATATCTGCGGTAAAATATACGCCCATTTACGTCTCCTTAATGTATCAGACTCCTTATGACTCTGCCAGCAGCTCCTTGGTATAAGGATGTTTAGGATTATCAAACAGCTGATCCCTGTCTCCGATTTCAAGGATTTCACCCTTTTTCATAACCATGATTCTGTCACTCACTCTATAGATTACATTAATATCATGTGATATGAAAAGATAAGCAAGTCCGTACTCTTCCTGAAGACTCTCCAGCAGCTCGAGTACCTGATCCTGAATGGTAACATCCAATGCCGATACCGGCTCATCCGCCAGGATAAGTGAAGGTTTAGTAATAAGTGCTTGTCCTATACTCACACGCTGACGCTGCCCACCGGATAACTGGTGAGGCATTCTGTCATAATAATATTCATCCAAACCAACACGGCGAAGCATATCTATCGCCATCTCTTTTCTGGTTTCCTTGGTATACTTAATAGATTTTTCCAAAATATCTTCTGCACGAAGCGGCTCCTCCAACAGCCATCCGATTGACTTTGAAGGGTTTAAGCTGCTGTAGGGATCCTGGAATACCATCTGCGGTCTTACCGTTGATATCTTAACATTACCGGTTATGTCATTGTTGATGCCGAGTATAGCCTTGCACAATGAAGTCTTACCGCAGCCGCTCTCGCCTACCAGTCCGAGCGTTTCACCGGGATAAATCTCAAAATCAGCATTCTTGACTACGCATTTATGCTCTGTTTTTCCAAACAGCTTCTTGCTGCGCTCCTTATAAAATACATTAAGGTCCTTTACGGTCAGAATCGGCTCTATTCTCTCGATTTCTCTGTGCACAGCAGACTTACTGTTTTTTCTGCCGGGCACCGCCGCAATAAGCTTCTTGGCATAATCTGTCTGAGGATTGGTAAATATCTCCTCGGTAGAACCGAGCTCAACTATTTTACCATCCTTCATGACTGCAAGCTTGGTACATATTCTTCTCGCGAGATTCAAATCATGTGTGATAAAAATCATACTGTTCTGCTCGCGGTCTCTAATCTCTTTTAAGAGCTTAACTATCTGATTCTGTATTGTGACATCAAGTGCGGTGGTTGGTTCATCAGCGATGATAAGTGCCGGGTGCAGAATAACTGCCATAGCTATCATTGCTCGCTGGCGCATACCACCCGAAAGCTGATGAGGATAACTGTCATATACCTTTTCGACATCACGAAGACCTACTCCCTCGAGTGTCTCAAGCACACGCTTTTTGCGTTCCTCTGCAGACTTGAAATCATCCTTCGCATGAAGCAACAGCTGTTCATCAATCTGCGGTCCTACCTTCATGGTCGGGTTAAGGCTGGTCATAGGTTCCTGGAAAATCATACTCATCTGATCTCCACGGAAGGAACGAAGAAGCTTCTGGTCAGGCTTAACTCCTGCCTTGAGCAGACAGGTACCATTAAAGTCAATAGTTCCGGTCTCCATCACGCCCTCACTTGCCAGTAATCCCATAAGTGTGAGCGCCGTAACAGATTTACCCGAACCGGACTCTCCTACCAAACCAAGAATCTCTCCGGGCTCAATCTGAAGACTGATTCCGTCAACCGCCTTCTTACCGCTAAATGAAATTGTCAGATTATCAATACTGATCAATTCTGTTCCCTTTCAAATCACTTATTAAGTATCTCAATTACTTCCTAAGTTTTCTTTTACTTCTCAAGCTTTCTATTACTTCTCAAGCTTTTCTATTACTTCTTAAGCTTTTCTATTACTTCTTAAGCTTTCCGATTCCTTCCGAAAGCATTGCCACTCCAAGTACCGTCCATACGATTGTAAGTCCCGGTGCCAAAGCGTACCAGGGCGATGAAGCCAATGATGCCTGTGCATCACTGAGCAAGCTTCCGAGAGTTGCATCCGGTGCCTGCACTCCGATTCCCAAATAACTGAGGCCCGACTCCGCCAAAATCGCATTGTTCAAACCGATAGTAACGCTCACCCAGAAGGTTGAGAAAATGTTTGGCAGAATATGTACAAACAAAATTCTGGGCTTTGCCACGCCCATCAGTCTCGCTCTTACTACATAATCCGCATCTCTGAGTCTGATAAACTCTCCACGTACAATTCGCACAAAGCTGGGTGTAAATGCTATCGCAAGAGCAAGCACAACGTTTTGTCTTCCCTTGCCCAGCAGCGAGATAATAACCAACGCAAGCAATATACTCGGGAAACCGTTAATGGCGTCAACAATACGCATCACAACCGCATCCACTACGCCTCCGAAATATCCGGTAATTGCTCCGAGCACGATACCCGCAACAGCCGAAATAGCCACTACCAATACACTGATAAGCGCACTGGTTCCTACCGCCTTCATCACTCGTGAAAAAATATCACGCCCAAAATTATCCGTTCCGAAAAGATGCTGCCAGCTGGGAGCCGCAAAACGCTCCTTTGCAGACATAGCGGTGGTACTGTACGGTGTCCAGAAAATACCCACAATTGCCATCACAACAATAATGCCGGTCATCACAGCACCGATAATCAGATAAATATTCACTTTTTTGCCCTTGGCGGAACTCATATTGAATACTTTCATCTATTTCTCTCGAATTCTGGGGTCCAACACACGATACAAAACATCAACTATAAAATAAACAATGATTACAACAAAGGTAATATAAAGAATCAGAATCTCCACTACAGGAAAATCTCTGGTCGAAATCGAACTGATAAGAAGTCTTCCGATTCCCGGGAGTGCAAATACCTGTTCAACAACAATCGAACCTGCAACCACCTCAGCAATAATCATTCCGAGGAAGGTTACTACGGGAAGCATGGCATTTCTGAGCACATGCTTAAACAGAATTCTTTTTTCCGATGCGCCCTTGCTTCTCGCAGTTCTGACATAATCCGAGGTAAGCTCGGTCAATGTTGAATTGCGAAGGAATCTTGCGGTCATTCCGATTTTTGGAATTGCAATAGCTATCGCAGGGAAAATCAGATAATGAATAAAGCCTCCGAAGTCAGTCTTGTAGGATACATATGCTCCGGGCCTGAACATCTTAAATGCAATACCGAAAAGATATGTAACCAGGATACCCAGGAAGAAAGCAGGTATAGCCATCGAGGTCTGCGTCAGCACATTTAATACGCCATCCAGGAACTTGTTTTTTGTTCCTGCCCACAGTACACCTAACGGTATGGCTATCAGCACAGTAATTCCTACAGACAATAACGCCAACCATAGGGTGACAGGAAGCTTATCTCCTATCAGTTCCTTGACGGGCATCATTTCATTCATGTTCTTGGAATATCTGTAGCTTACTCCAAAGTCTCCTCGCAACACATCTTTACCCCAATTCAAGTATCTCTCAACCGGGGGCCTGTCGAGTCCGAGCTCTTCTCTCAAAGCCTCCTCCCTCTCAGGAGTGGCCTCTGTTCCTAAAATTGAATGTACTACATCTCCGGGAATAATTTGAAAGGCGAGGAAAGCCAGTATTGAAACTAATAACAATGTAATAATGAGAGTAACAATTTTCTTAATAAAATATTTCACTGTGCTTTCCTCCTTTCAAAAATATTTCTCCGGGCTGCCTGTCGACAGCCCAACAATTAATTCCCGTTGATTACTCAGCTACGTAATAAACAGTAGACATATCCTGAACATAAACAGGATAGAATACGTAGCCTGCCAAATTGTTGGCAACTGCAACCTTGTTTGCAATGCAAAGTGTAAAGCCTGTACCGGCCTCATCTACAAGAATCTTCTGAAGCTCCTTATAGTAATCACCGCGCTCTTCCATTGTTGTAGCTGCAACTACCTTCTCATAAACCTCATCATACTCTGCAGAATTGAAATTGATGAAGTTCTTGCTTGATGTGCTCACAAAACGGCTAAGAAGGTATCCGGGAGTAGAATCACCGGTAAGTGCACATACAGTTGCTGCATACTCTCTGTTGGTGTAAACATCTGAAAGCCATGAGGTCCACTCAATTGCATCGATTGAAGCATTGATTCCTACAGCCTTGAGCTGCTCTACAATTACCTCTGCTGTCTGCATATGTACAGGGTAATTAGAAGGTACAGAGATTACAAGGTCAAATCCATCAGGATATCCTGCCTCGGTAAGAAGCTGCTTTGCTGCCTCTACATTGGCTCCGGTTCCGTATACATCGTTAAGATCTACGTAGTACTTCTCAAGAGTAGGAAGCATTGATGAGCTGATTACGGTAGCATCACCGCCGCCGACAAAGAGATTGATCTCATCCTTGTCGAGTGCATACATAATTGCCTGACGTACCTTCACATCATTAAGAGGCTCAACAGCATTGTTAAGGAAAAGTGCCTGTACTGTTGATGAAGGTGCAGAAAGAACCTGCATAGTCTTGCTCAACTCGGTAGCCTGTTCATCGGTGAGATAAGAGAAAAGCTGTACAGTTCCTGCCTGAAGTTCAAGAGTAGCTGTCTTGTCATCAGTGATGATTTTGAATTCTACTCTGTCAAGATAAGGAAGACCTTCCTGCCAGTAATCCTCGTTTTTCTCAACTATGATACCCTCCTGAGGAGTGTATGAAACATAACGAAACGGTCCGGTACCGATGGGATCAGCGCCCTCGACATCTGCACTTCCGTTAGGAATGATTGCATATGTGAAGCTGTAAATCAGCTCGGGGTTTACACTATCCACGGTAACCTGGACCGTTTTCTCGTCGATTATATCAACTGCAGTGATGGTCTTCATAGTAGATACAAGAGGAGTGCCATCAAGCAATCCTGCGCATCTCTCGATAGAATATTTAACGTCTTCTGCAGTAACTAAATCACCATTATGAAACTTAACGCCCTGGCGAAGAGTAAAGGTATATACCAGACCGTCTTCTGAAAGCTCATAAGACTCTGCTACCGCGCAGATTAAATCTCCGTTAGGCGCATTCTTTACAAGACCTTCAAAAATGTTAAAGAGGATTTCTTTAGTTCCTGCCGCTGTTGCTGTGTGTGGGTCAAGACTGTCAATATCCTGCTGAATTCCAACCACTACGGTTCCTCCGTAGGTGGCTTCCCCAGTAGCTGTAACTCCTGTAACGTTATCGGATGTTCCTGCCTGGGTTGTGTCTGTTGTAGACACGTTAGAGGTGTTATCCCCCGAAGACTCTCCTGTACCGCCTGAGCATCCTGTCAGTGCAGCCATTGCCAGAAGTGTCACAAAAAAGATACTAAGATACTTTTTCATAATGTTCTCCTCGAAATTAGATTCTTCGAAAAATGACCTCTCATTATTTAATTGTTGTTAATATTTTAACATACTCTTTTTGAGTATTCAATATACTGTTAAAAATTCGTATCTGTCACATCAATTTTTTGCAGATTTTAGAGCATATTGCGAACCACTCTGCTACTGCTTAAGTCCCATCTTGGTCCAGAAGAACTTAAGCGGATGATTTTTTCTAAACTCCGGCAGGGTCTCAAGACCTTTATCGGTAACCGGTCTGATCCAACCGCCCGAATGCATATGAATCTGCATCAGTACATATCTGATAGGCTCATCAATGTAAGAGAAAATAAATACCACTATAAAGGGCAGCTTCCATACCAAGCCTGCAAGACACAAAAGCGGAATGTTCATTACAAACATAAATGCAATCTCCATGCATGTACCGGTAATCGCGTCGCCGGATGCCCTGCAGGTATCATTGCTTATCCAGTTACTCATTCTGAGCACAGCAATTACGCAATAGCCGATGAGCATATAAGTTGCATAGTTGAACGAAGCTCCGTCCAATCCCATTACATGCAATAGCGGGGTATGGGCCCCTATGAGTCCTAAGCATATTACAAGAATTGTCGTAGCGCAGATATACACGCATCTGTTGGCAATCCAGAAGGATTCCTCATGCTTTCCTGCTCCTACTCTGGTTCCGACCACAACAGAGGCTGCACTTGAAAATCCGCTGAAGAAGGATATTACAATACCCTCGAGTGTTCTGAATACGGCAAGTGCCGCAATAGCTTCCACCGCCTGTCTTCCGAGAACCATGTTGATGATCAGATTGGCAACGCCCATCGCCACCTCATTACAGATAATCGGGAAACACTTTTTCAAGAAAATGACCAGTGAAACTCTGTCCCACTTAAAATGCTGTGTAACCTGAAACAAATACTTAAAGCCTCTTACTCCGGAACAGGTCAGTACAATAGTAACATTGACCACCGCTGCACTCAAGGTTGCTATAGCCGCGCCCTGTACTCCCAGCGCCGGAGCACCAAGGTTACCGAATATAAGCACCCAATTAAGAAACATATTGGTAAACACTGATGTAATCGAAGCAATAAGCGGTATATGCACATGCTCAGTGGATCTGAGCAGGCCGCTGGCCGCCATTGAATACACCTGTAACGGATATGCGAAGCCTACTATTCTTAAGTACTTAACTCCGATTTCCTTGTATACCTGTTTGTCGGTATATACATTCATAACCATCTCGGGGAAGCAGGTACCGAGTACACCGAACACTATACCCACAAACATCATACAGACGATCATCATTCCATAGGAACGATTGATTCCCTTGTCATCCTTGGCTCCGAAATACTGCGAGAAAAAAAGCATTCCGCCGCCGAGCAGTCCCCAATAGCACGAAAACATCAGTGACGAAAACTGCGCACACAAGCCGACTGCACCAACACTGGTCTCTCCGAGTCTGGCAATCATAATTGTATCGACCATACTGCCGGTAGTGGTCAACAGATTTTGCAGTGCCACCGGTATAGCTATGGCAAATACCATCTTAAAAAGTTGCCCATATGTCATTGGCTTATATTTTGCCGTTACTGCTTTCATTGTTCACTCCACTCAAACCGAACCACGATAAACAAATTCCGTACTATGATTCAGTCTAATGATTTCACATCATAATATGCATCATAATGATTCCACATCCTAACATGCATCAAAATTATTCAGCATCATAATTATCCAGGAAATTATGTCTTACACCCTTTTGCTTGTACTCGATAAGGGTATCGATATTTACATTTTCAGAGGATCTGAAAATATTGTTGGCAATTACCGGGTCTATTTTCTCAAGCTCGGCAATCAGTCTCTTTATTTCTCCGCGCTTTGAGCCCTGTTCTGTTCCGCCGCAGGAAGCACAGCTCTCAGTGAGTCTGCACGCACAATTAATAAAATAGAGCTTATTATGGTCGCGCCATCTGATAATGTCTCTCTCTCTGATGAGATAAAGAGGTCTTATCAGTTCCATTCCCTCAAAATTAGTGCTGTGCAGCTTGGGCATCATACTCTGCATCTGACCTCCGTAGAGCATACCCATCAAAATAGTCTCAATAACATCATCGTAATGATGTCCGAGAGCAATTTTATTGCAGCCTAACTCCTTGGCCTTGGCATAGAGATGACCGCGACGCATTCTCGCACACATATAGCAGGGATTATTGGCAATCACATCCACAGTATCGAAAATATCCGACTTGAATACAGTAATCGGAATTCCGAGAAGTCTGGAATTATCTACAATACGCTGATAATTGGCCTCATTATAGCCGGGGTCCATCACCAAAAATTCCAATTCAAAGTTGTGCTTTCCATGACGAAGAAGCTCCTGAAAAAGCTTGGCCATAATCATAGAATCCTTACCGCCTGAAATACATACGGCAATTTTATCTCCGTCCTTGATAAGCTCATACTCATTGATGGCCTTGGTAAATCTGCACCATACCTCCTTGCGGAAGGTTTTAATAATGCTGCGTTCGATATCCTTGGTTCTCTGAGCCAGCGTATCCGTATCCATGAGCTCCTTGAGCTTTATTCCGAGATAAGTGTTATATCCGCCCTCAAGGCTATACATCTCATATCCCTTGTTGTGATAATACTCCGCAGCATCTATGCTCTTGCGTCCCGTATAACACATCAGATATATGGGCTTGTCCTTGGGAAATTCCTCCTCATGATTGTCCAATTCTTCAAGAGGAATATTATATGCTCCGGGATATGTATCCCTGTTGTATTCATCTGCAGTTCTGACATCAAGCACCAGCTTATCTCTGTCATCGCTAAATAATTCTTCAAATGTTCTCTCTGCACTCATCTTCAGTGACCCTATTCCGAAAAAATACTATTAAAAAATAAACTGTTATTACAAAACAAACTGCTATCACAAAATAAACTGCTATCACAGTTGCAATTATTTATCATATCAA
>JAKSRU010000050.1 GCA_024403475.1 Lachnospiraceae bacterium
AATTGCTTATCTGAATTATTTACTCAGGAAGCTTTCTGCTGCCTCCAAGCTGTCATAGCCGTAGAGCTTACAGCTGTTCTCCATTGTCATACGCGCAAGATTTCTATCCTCCTGCGACAATCCTACTATGAATCGTGCATAGAGCTCTAACATTTTATCCGAATAGGTACTGATTTCTCCGCGAAGATAGGTTTCATACGAGGTATCATAGAATTTATCATCATAGGTATGTACGGTTCTTGCCTGTCCCGCAAGATGAGGATATTGCTCAGAAAAGCTCTCCATCCATTCGACCTGAATATTGCAGATAACCTCGATAATAGCCTTCTTTTCCTCTGAAAGTGCCGGGAAATGGTCCTTGATTGCCTCATACTTATCAGGTGCCGTACTTTCCATCATTCTGCCGTACTTCTCGGTAATCAGATTATGTCCGACACGCATTTCACGCTCAAAATCATACAAATACTGAATCAGCATCGCTCTGTTCCAGGTAAGATACTGGCTTCTTCGCATTATTCCGAAGGTAGGCCAATCATTCTGGCACGATGCTCTTCCACCCTCATTTTTTACCTTATCAAAGGCCGCAAACTCCGCCTTTGCAATTCTCAATGTAAGCTCCTCATCACTCTCACAGGCATACATGCTTTTCATCATAAGCTCTTCCGTATGATGATCCAGATAAGGGTCCACATCGCTGTTGATATCCTGCTTGTACATAGCCATAGCCAGTACAGTGCCAAGCTTTTCCATCGCCTCCGCAGTTGCTGATTTATCTCCACTCATTATGAGCGCAAGGATACCCCTCATAAATACAGCCTCTTCGCCCTCCAAGGACTCCAAGCCCTTCAAAAGCCACTTATCGCAAGGAGCATAGCTTCCATTAATATAATAGAGCAGCTTCATTGCAGCCCTGCATGCATCCGCCTTCATTATATCTGCGGTTATCATATCTCCGCGCTCAATACATCTCAAATAATTGTACTGTCCGCTCTGAGAAAATACAGCGCAGCTCTCTGCAAGCTTGGCATAACGGATTGACTCCGGGTACCCTTCTGCCAGCTTATCCCGAAGTGCAGCAAGCACTCCGTCTCCCTGTACCCATATCTCTCCGTTTACGAATGCCGAAAGCTGAGCATCACTGATGTTTTTCCAATCTATTTCATCACGAATATTCTGAGGATCGGTACAGTCGGTGCCAAGCAGTCTCCTGCAAAAATCAGATACCCTTATAACACCTCTTCGTCCGCTACCCTGCACCTTGGGAGCTCTCTTTATTCCTTTATACTCTGTCGGTAGTTCACTGTAGGCCTTACTTAGAGCCTCACCGATTTTTTCATAGCATTCATCACTGACCCAAATACAGAATTCAGGCCCCCAATCATGGTCTCGTGAAAGTAAATCATCGTATCCGTAGCAGTCTGAGCCCTCACCCGCAAGACCTATTGTAAGTTCCCCGAGATAATCCGAAAATTTTTCGGCAAGCATAGGCGCTCCCACTGCAAAATAGTATTCGCGGCAAATGTCAATTCCTCGCATATTGTCGCCGCAAGCTTCTTTTCCGGTACCGGCTTCGTGAATATCTGTTTCCGGAATATCTGCCTCGGGAATATCTGCTTCGGGAGTATCTGCCTCTGCAGCATCAGACGCAAGAGCACTCATACATGCATCATAGTTACTTTTAAGTCGTTCGTAATATCCGTTGCGACCAAGGGAAGTTTCCATGGCGAGCATTGCAGTCTTAAATACCTGCGCCCCCGCCTCAAAGTCTCCCTTAATATAGTAGTAGCTTCCAAGCGCCGATAAAGCCGCAGCAAAATGACCGTCAGTCACATCAAGCTCATTGAACAGCTCTATAGCCTTGGTCGCATGTTCATAGCCTTCCTCAAGCTCACCTAACTGCATACATGTGCCGGCAAGGTTAGCCCTGGTAACAGCCTCCTCGTAATGCTCGCCCTTAGCAACCACTATTCTCAATGCCGACTCCAGCTTCTTCTTGGATTCAGCAAAATCACCCAGCTCCTGATAGAGAAGAGACTCGTTATTATAAAGGCTCGCCATCAGCATGTTGTCCGCATCAAGAACTTCTCTGTAGATAATCTCAACACGCTTGTAATATTCCAGTGAATCCTCCAAACGTCCGCCGGCTCTGTAGGCGGTCGCTATATTTAAGAGTGATGTTGCATACTGCACTGACATCTGCGGCAGAATCTGATCCGCTACCGCCTCTATCTCAACAGCTATCTTGTAGGAATCCTCATATCGCGAAGTTTCTCTGTAATAACCAATCAATTCGTTCAAAAGAGAAAGCATTGCATAGCCATCCTGCTCATCCATAGCCACACTTATGGCGCCGATGAGAAGCCCTTCTACTTCCTCTGCTCTATTTTCATTAAAAAGCCTGTCCTCGGCTTCAAGAATTCCTTCTATATCCATCATTACTCCTCCGTAATGCTCGACACGTTTTGTTAAACGCACCGAATTTATTTTATCAGATTTCAGTAATATCATAAAGCAAATAAAAAAAGCAGGTTGTAAATCCTGCTTTTCTTATTATTGTATTTATTACGTATATTAATTCAATTGCATTATCAAATGCCTATATCAATTGCTCATATCTATTACTTTTTGTCTATGACTGTTATCATTTACTCTGCAGTAACCACCTTGCCCATGAAAAGAATCTCATCATTCTCACGGTCATAAATGAGGAATGCGAAAGGTCTGTCAAGATAAACTCTCTTTATCACAGGCTCCTCTTCTATCTCCACGCAGCTCTCACAATCCATTGTGATTGCGGTAACTGCAGCAGCCTTGGTTCCGTTTTCATCAAGCTCAAGCTTGGTCTTCTGAATAATACTGCTGATATAGAGTGCTTCATTATCTGCAATTCCGTCAAAGCCTGCACCTTCTTCAAACAAAGATTCCATTCCGAGAGCCTTGAATACATTGTTCAAGTCGTTTGAAGTCTCGAAATTAAGTCTGGGCATCTTGTAATAAAGCTCATCGTGGCTGTAGCTTTCAGTCTTAAGAAGTCCCTCGATATCAAGGTCCTCAAGGTTAAAGTCTCCTTCCTCCTTGGGGAGAATACCGATAAATCTGATTCCGCTCATGTAGCTGCATGAGAATGCGGTCGCATAATCATTCTCATAATATGCGCCACCCTCACTGGTAATATAGTTAATCTGCTGAGTACTTCCGTCTATGAGAGTAAAATCCTCTTCATTGTTCTTAAGTGTCCAAGCCTCACTCCATGCAGACTCAAAATACAGAGAATTGGTAATGACCATTCTGGTATCGGCAGTGATCACATCAGGGCTTAAAATCTGAGGAATCAAGCCATGTGTTTTATCCTTAGCCCAATCATTTATCTTATTGCAGGCATTGTCGGGCTTAGTAAAATCTACTTCATCCGCATTTGCCTGATAACTGTTTTTAACGACCGCCTCAAAATCCTTGTTAAGCTTAAGTCTTTTGTCAACCCAAAGGGCATTGGCCACTTCCAGCTTGTTTGAGTATCCCCAATATTCGCTTTCACTATTGTAGTCTTCAAAATTAGTCATAAGAGTGTTTGCTCTATCACTATAGTTGTCGGTTCCGAGAAAGGAATTAATCAAAGCCTTGGCATTCTCATTACCACCCTCTCCTGCCATAGCAAGCGCCATGTTGAGGCTGGTGGGGCTATACATTACATTACTGCCGGCATTAGCCTGCGCAATCAGGTCGGTGACAATTGACGAGTTTACAACATTGCTTCCGCCCAACTCTCTATTTTCAAATTCATAGTTAGCAGTTCCGGAATTTGAAATTTCCGAACCATTACGATTCTTTTCATCATCGCTTACCACACCATTATTTCCGTTATTGTTACCGTTATTATTTCCGGTGTTGCTTCCGTTGTTATTGGTGCATCCGGCCATGGTCATCATTGATGCAAAAATTAATAATCCTGCGATAATTTTTCTTTTCATATCTTTTTCTCCTCACGCTTATGCGTTTTTACTGTACATACATATACACAGAAAACGCCGCTAAATATTTCGCAATCTATCAAAAAAATTTAAAAACAAGCCAAAATCTGTCAAATTTTGTATACATTTATATTTACAGCTGTAAAGTATAGCTGTAAACTTTTATCAAATCAAGAAGATTGAATTGCCTTGATTTCAAGAAGGAAAATTTATATTGATCTCAAGCTATCTAATCTACATTAATTTATGGAGGTATGTATGGCACTCAAGGACAGACATGCAGAAATCATTCATATATTAAAGCAATCCGATGGTCCGGTCTCCGGCTCCGCTCTTTCAGCAAAGCTCGGTGTAAGCCGTCAGATAATAGTCTCCGATATCGAGGCACTTCGTACCGATGGCAATATGATTCTTTCCACTCCTAAGGGCTACGTAATCATTCCCACCCAATACGTTGAAAGAGTCTTCAAGGTATTCCATACCGTCGAAGATACGGAAAAGGAATTGAATCTCATAGTCGACTTAGGAGCTGAAGTTAAGGACGTATTTATTTCCCATCACGTGTATAACGAGATTCATGCCAAGCTAAATATCGCGTCCAGACACGATGCCAAGGTCTTTTGCGATGATATAAAAAGCGGCAAATCCAGTCCGCTTCTCACCGTAACCGGCGGATATCATTATCACACCATCGCCGCCAAGGATACCGCCACCTTAGAGCTTGTTGAGGCAGCCCTCAGAGACAACGGCTTTTTGGCTCCACTTACTGAATATGAGCCTGCTGCTTTAACCAGATACTTTGAAAACAAATAATCTGTCGCGAATTATAGTGTGAAAACAGATTGAAATAAAAATTTGTGTGAAAAACAGAATAAAACAGAGATTTGTGAAAAGACAGATTGAAATAGAGATTAATGTGAAAATAGAACGGAGGTCGTTATGAAAAAGACAAAAAATAAATTCACAGCCTTTCTCGAAAGAAAGGATATCGTATTTTCTTGGAAGCGCTACTTTATAGACGCCATGGGTGCCATGGCACAAGGACTTTTTGCTTCACTTTTGATAGGCACCATCGTAGGTACCATAGGTCAGCAGCTTTTGATTTATTTTCCCCTCAACGCTGATGTAGCTGCAGCGGGTCTCACCGATGCACAGCTGTTATGTAACATAAATGCCTACGACCTGTCCTTTGTACAGGTAATTGCGCTCTTTCTCAACGCAATGGGAACCTTTGCCAAAGGTGTAGCCGGACCTGCAATGGCCGTATCTATTGCTTATGTCCTCAAGGCTCCAAACCTTGTTCTTTTCTCTATGCTGGCTGTAGGAGCAGCCGCCAACACTCTCGGTGGTGCCGGTGGTCCTTTAGCAGTATTGATTATCGCCATAGTGGCAGCAGAGCTTGGTAAAATGGTATCTAAAGAGACCAAGGTTGATATCCTGGTTACACCTCTTGTAACTATCGGAAGCGGTGCGCTTCTCTCATTTTTACTAGCTCCCTGGATTGGCAAAGCTGCAAGTGCCCTCGGACAGTTCATCATGTGGGCTACCGAGCTTCAGCCTCTTCTCATGGGCATACTCGTATCTGTAGTTGTCGGTATCGCACTTACCCTTCCTATCAGCAGTGCCGCAATCTGTGCTGCACTCAGTCTCACAGGTCTGGCAGGTGGTGCTGCAGTAGCCGGCTGCTGTGCTCAGATGGTAGGCTTTGCAGTAATGAGTTTTAAGGAAAATAAATTCGGCGGACTCGTCTCACAGGGTATCGGAACCAGTATGCTCCAGATGGGCAACATTGTTAAAAATCCTAAGATTTGGATTGCTCCTATTCTTACCTCAGCTATCACCGGTCCCCTGGCTACCTGCTTATTCAAGCTTCAGATGAACGGTGCTGCGGTATCTTCAGGAATGGGCACCTGCGGATTCGTTGGTCAGATTGGTGTATATACCGGATGGCTCAATGATATCAGCGCCGGAACCAAGACTGCAATAACTGCCTTTGATTGGATTGGTCTGATTCTGATAAGCTTTGTTCTTCCCGCAGTTCTCACCTTTATCTTCGGACAGATTGAGCGCAAGCTTGGCTGGATAAAAGAGGGCGATTTGAAGCTCAACTAAGCAGCTTCTATATCAGATATTTTTATTCCAAGCTCTTGGCATAATCCGAATAACTGAGGCCGGTATACTTCTTGAAGCACCTTCCGAAATAATTAGGATCAGGAATACCAACTTCATTTGCTACTGCAAACATCTTTTTGTTGGTTACAGCCAATTGCTTGGCCTTCTCCATACGGCACTCTGTCAGATACTCGACAAAATTCATTCCGGTTTCCTGCTTGAATTTTCTTGATAAATAGCTGGAAGAAAATCCGAACTTCTCGGAAATATCTGTCAGATTGAGTTTAGAATCCGTATAGTTTTCCTTTATATAGTTTTTAATCTGCTCTACCGGAGATTCATCAGGCTCATTTCCGGAATCGTCATTATCATAATCACTGTTTCTGGGATTAATATCCAACTGAGTTCTAACCTTTGCAAGTACCTCAGTAACCTCAGCACGCTTAATGGGCTTAAGCATATACTCAAATACAGGAAGGCTTACACACTTTCTCGCATACTCGAACTCATCAAAGGCCGTCATAATAATGATAACAAGATGAGGATATCTCTTTGCCGCAATCTCAGTAAACTCAATGCCGTTCATGAACGGCATTGAGATGTCAACAAACGCAAGATCGGGCTTGACTTCATCAATTATATTAATCGCCTCAATACCACTGGCCGCCTCACCGACAACCTCCATATTCAAGGCCTTCCAATCAATTGATGCCTTCATCAATTTTCTTGCTGATTCCTCATCATCAATAAGCATTACTCTATACATCCAAAATCCCCCAATTAGAACTAATTCACGCGAACAGGAATTATAAACTCAATTTCAGCATATTCTCCTTCTTCGCTTCGAATCTTTACAACATCATCGCGTCCGCAGAAATATCTTACTCTCTCTATAGTTCCTCTAAGTCCAAAGCCCGAAAGAAGATGCTTGGCAACATCAGAGGTATCCATTTCCATTCTATCATCTCCGGGCTCGGTTGACAGCATTTTATCTATAACCTCCTGACTCATTCCGAGTCCGCTGTCATAAACGATCAGATGCAGGAAACCATCTTCCGCATAGCCGGTTATCTTGATTACACCGGGTTCACCCTTAAGCCTGATTCCATGATAAATAGAATTCTCTACAACAGGCTGCAAAATCAACTTAGGAATCTGCCAATCCATAACCTCAGGTGCAATATCGTATTCATCAATAATAATATCACCATATCTGAGCTTTTGTATCGACAAATAATCCTTGATAATATTAATCTCACGAGATAACGGAATATCCCTGTCACCTTTACTTAAGAAATTACGATAAAAGCTTCCAAGTGTCTCAAGCGCCTCATGAACATCCATTGCGCCGTCATTCAATGCCATATAGCCTATCGTTTCCATAGAGTTGTATAAAAAGTGAGGCTTAATCTGCTCATGGAGTACTCGCATCTCCGCACGCTGTACAGATTTTTCCTTTTCAATCAGCTCTGTGAAAAGCTGATTTACATGCTCCACCATTCCGTTGTAATTTTCACTCAATGTGCCAATTTCATTGTCAGGCATCTCTACTTTGATTTTTTCAAGATAACCTGATTTCTTGGTCAACTCAATCGCTCCGGTAAGATCAGCAATAGGCTTAGTAATATTTCTTGCGATGAAATTGGCAATCATCAAAATGGCAACAATAGATACCAAAACCAACGCAAACAATGCATACATCGTAGTGTTGTTGAGAATGCTGACACTTGAATCGGTATAGCTCATTACAATAAGTGGAGTATCCGGTATTTCATATCCGGAAATCATTACTCTTTTACCATCCACATCCACCATCCGGTGTACGATAGTACCGGAGATAAATTCCTCTGTGAAATATGCTGCCACACTCTCATCACCGGATAAAAATGTTCCATCTGAAGTAACTATGCACAGCCTTTGACCACCCTGGTTATTAATTGCTGCATCGAGCATTGAGGTCGAGAAATTCATCAGCAGCATACCGGTCAGCTTCTGGCTGTTAATATCATAAATAGCACGTGCTATTGTTACGATAGGCTCCTTATTGCTCCTTTGAATTGCTCCGCCGGCATTAATCATTATTATTGCGCCACCGCGTTCCTTCAAAATACGATTGCGCCATGCAGGCTTCTTCATCAAAGTAAGATCAAGATCATACAGCCCTTTACCGGTGTTCATAAAATCGCCATCATTTCTGAATATGAATATCGAATCCAGATTGGTGGTTGCATTCATAACGTCCATTACACCGTAGCGGGCGTCGTTAATCATACTGATTGTAGCATTCTTGGCACGAAGAAGTGTAACAGCTTCTTTATTGAGCATAACCAGGCGCGACAGATTCTTGTACGTTCCGATACTCGCGGTTACACTACCGGATACACCGTTTATCGTTGTCTCCGATTCTCTGATTTCATAGTCATAGCTGGCTCTCTGGGATACAAATGTAGATGTCACAACAAAAGTAACCACAAACAGTATGAGAACCGCGCTAAACATCAACCACAATTCACGATTTAATGTTTTTTTCCTGCGTTTACCTATCATCTCAATCTCCGCAATTTGTTCATAACATATTAATTATACTTGCTATTTGTTCACTGTTCAACAAAAAAGACCACCAAGGCATTACTGCCCTGATGGTCATAATTTTTGTTGATAAATTAACCCTTAACCGCACCGGCGATGAAGCTGTCCTGAATACGCTTACTGAGGAAAATGTATACAAGCAAGGTGGGGAAGGTTGCGATTACAAGAGCCGCACCGATAGGACCCCAATCGGTTGTATGCTGTCCGGACAACGCCTGGATACCTACAGGAAGTGTTCTGAATCTACCACTGGTGATGAAGGTGTTAGCAAACATCAACTCGTTCCAGCACTGAAGGAAGGTATAAATTCCGATGGTAGATACAGCAGGCTTCATAAGGGGAACGATTACGAGGAAGAAGGTCTTCCAGGTACCGCAACCATCGATAGTAGCTGCTTCATCAAGATCCTTGGGAATATCCTCCATGAATCCTGAACAAATCAGAATACCCATTGCAAGCGAGAATGCTGCATAAGGGATAAACAGTGACTGATATGAATCCAACATCTTAAGCTTCTTAAGAATGAGGAATACAGGAAGGAGTGATGAGTGAATCGGAATTGTAAGTCCTAACATGAAGAACTTATTCATCAGATTTCTACCCTTCCAAACAAGTCTGGTGATTGCAAATGTTGCCATAAGTGAAGCAATAAGAACAATGAGAATTGAAACTACTGCTACAATAGCACTGTTAAGGAAGTATAATCCCATGTTACCGGTCTTCATTGCACTAGAGTAGTTGCTCCACAACCAATGCTTGGGAAGACCCATCATATTACCACCGAAGATTTCATCATTTCCCTTGAGTGAGAAGGTGAACATCCAATAGATGGGGAACAGGTTTATTACTGTCCATATGCCAAGGACAACATAGATAAGAACCTTACTAACCGTACTTATTCTGTTAATTGACTCATTAGTATCCATGTTAGTCCTCCTTTCTGAAGATTGCACCGATTATCAATGCAAACGCAAAGCACAATACAATCAACATTACGGCAATAGCTGAACCGGTACCGTAATTATTTGCCTTGAACATCTGAGTGTACATTACTGTACTGGGAACGTCCGCAACCTTGGGCTTAGCTACCAATACGTAGATGAGGTCAAAGCTCTTAAGTGAACCGGTAACTGCGAAAATAACGCAGATTTTGATAATTGATTTGATAGACGGAATAACAATATATCTATTAATCTGACCGTCTGAAGCTCCGTCAATTTTAGCTGCCTCACGAAGTTCCGGCGGAACACTCTTAACTCCTGCATAAAGCAGAAGCATGTGGTAGCCTACATACTGCCAAAGGACAGGAATGAAACAACATGCCAAGGCAGTATATGTATTTCCAAGCCAAGGAACGGAAGTATACGGAGGCTTCGGAATCGGCAGCTTTGCATTCATATTATTGATCCAATTTACAATAAGGTCTTCAATACTCGTACTACCGAATTTGATACCGCTGAGTAAGATAGACAACATACCCTGTTCAGGATAGTAAATCTTTAACCACAGCTGACCGATTACTACGGTTGAAATCAAAACAGGCATAAAGAATACTGAAAGGAATACTCTCTCTCCCTTTATTCCCTTACCAAGCAAAAGTGCCAGTCCCAATGAAATGGGTAACTGTATAAATGTTGAAAGTGCTGCAAGAATTATAGAGTTTTTAATTGCAGGTCCCAATCCAATTTTATCGCTAAATACTGTCTTATAGTTTTCAATTCCTATAAACTTCATTTCACCAATACCGTTCCAATCTTGGAAACTGTAGTAGGTGGAAAGTCCGATAGGAATGATTAAAATTACAAGAAACAGAACAAGAGCAGGAAGTAGAAACAGAAAAACATTTATTCCATTAGTGATTTTCTTTTTCATAGTCAAACACCTTCCATAAAAATAGCGGTCCTCCGTAAACAGACGTTTCGAAGGACCGCCTTCAATTTGTTACTTTTAGTTCAATAATCTATTGATTATCTGATTGCTGAAGCAAGATCATCAACGAAGGTCTGACCATCAACTTCACAACCATAAACCATTGCAACTTCCTCAAGATAGGTCTGAGCATCGCCAGCTGCCATAGCGGTATCACCGAAGAGAACGTATCCCTTAGCCTGTGCGCAGATGCTTGCTACAGTCTGAGTAAGTCCGTTTACAGCGCTGTCATCGTAGTTAACGTTCCATGCAGGAAGACCACATCCATCAAGGTAGCCGTACTTGCAGATAAGACGTCCAAGCTCGAAGGTGAAGTCAGCTGCTACAGCTGCATTAGGTGAAGACTGAGCTACTGCAAGAGTATCTGAAGGACCACCGATGAGCTGTCCAAGAGTAGCCTTGTCAGCGTTGATTACGGGGAACTCGCCAACCTTAACCTTAGCGAAGAACTCGTCGTTAGCTGCGAAGTCTGCACAGTTCCAAGTACCATTCATGTAGAATGCATACTTACCAGCCATGAAGTTAGCCTTAACTTCGTCGTTGGTGAGAGCGTCACCAGCGGGATCGAAGTATCCGTTTACAACGAGTGACTGGAAGGTATCAACTGCTGATGCTACATCAGGGTTAGCCCAAGTAGCTCTTGCAAGGAAAATGTCGTTAAGAGTTTCATAACCAACACTCTTCTCGATAACTGACTCAAGATACTCAGTTACACACCAAGTCTCCTTACCAGCACAACCGAAAGGAATGATGTTTGCAGCCTTGAGAGCGTCGCAGCAAGCGATGAACTCATCATAGGTTCCGGGGATCTCATCGTAGCCAACTTCCTTAAGAAGGTCCATGTTAGCGAAGAGACCAACAATGTTCATAGTAAGCGGAACACCGTAGTGCTTTCCGTTATAAGTTGAGTTACCCATCATAGACTCAGGAAGCTCATCCTTAACCTTTGCATAAGCATCGTCAAGGCAATATACTCTACCAGCATCTACGAAGTCACCAAGGAATGCGCATGACCAAGTGAAGAAGATGTCAGGCATCTCGTCTGCAGCAACTGCAGCCTTGATCTTAGTCTTGTATGACTCGTTCTCAAATGCTTCCCAAGTGAAGTTGATTTCAGGATGTGCAGCGGTTACGTCTGCGATAGCAGCCTCGTATGAGTGACGGTTAGAGTCAGACTCAGTAGCGATACACCACATAGTAAGATTTACCTCACCATCAGCAGCAGGGGTGCTGGGATTTGCAGGATCGGTAACAGTAGTGCCGGGAGTGGTAGGCTGATCAGGATCAGTTGTAGTAGTACAACCAGCCATAGTAGCTACCATTGCGCCAGCAAGTAAAACTGAAGCAAACTTTTTCATTTTCATTGTTCTTTTTCTCCTCCTTTGAAAGTTACATGAAAATATTTTGGCATATGCCGTATTTACAGTCCGTCGGGTGGTACCTACCCAAGACTGTCGTTTATATATTTAGTAGCAGGCGTTTTACGCCGACTATAAATACCATTAAGTAATTACTGCATTCTTACCAATGCCCAAGGATACTCAACTGTCAATGTATTGCCATCTAATGTGTAATAAATGACTGTATCCATATAATGATCATTGTAAACGCATTTTATTGAGTGCTCTTCTTCATTAAGTAAATAATGACCGGGAATGTAGCTGTCCTCTCTGAAGGTTCCCTCTGTAGTGAACTCATAATTGGATCTGCCGTTATCTGCGAGCCAATAACCGATAATTCCGTCGGCCTCGCCCTCTCCCTGGTAATGATATGTCATAGGCTCGTACAAATATAATGTCTCACCGTCAAGTACATATCTGAGATTAAGGTTCCCACTTGATGAAGTAAGTTCGAATACTCCGTTGTTATCTGTATAGGAATAATTTGTTCCCTTATATGTAAGCTTGCCATCTGCCTTGAACTGAATAATCTCAGTTGCGGTGTCATGATTGTAGGCCCACTTACCAAAAAATGCATCCTTCTCTCCGCATCCGATCATGCTAAAGCACATAACCATCATCAGAGCAAGAGCAATCAATCTCTTAAACTTTTTCATAATCATCCTCGTGAATGTATCAAGAATATACTCTTCCCAACATCCTCCTTTATTCTCAATCAAAATGTCATGTAAGTAAATGTAAATACTTGACATGTACAAGCACATTTTTTACACATTTGTCAAATTCTTACGTGTTTTAAGCATTTTTCTATATGCATTTTGTATATGAAGAAACTGTTTTCCGAAGCAAAACAGGCGACATTTGATGTCTTTACCTTACATTTTCAAGTACTTTTTTGTAAGTTTTGCACATCGTAAATGTCGCCCGTTTATTAATAATCAACAATGAATAATTTTACAGTTCTTTATTCAATGCTCAATTTATTCCAAACCACATATGTTCCGTTCTCATTTCCGGGATTGCTTGCCGCAAAGGGTCCGGGAACAATATTGAGTCCTCGCTTATTACCTGCGTAATCCTCATTAAGTACGATAGGAGTTCCGTCAGGGTTTTCATATTTTTCATCCGGCTCAAATGCCTTGCCGAGAATCTCTGTATCAATCTGAGTGACAGCAAAGTCCTTGACCAGATCAAAAGCATTTGTCTTGAGAATACACTTATCGCCATCACAGCACAATTCGATTTTTACCTCATCGGCAGATACAAGCTTATTCTTCTCCTTGTCGAAGGCCTGAGCACCTGCAAAATACGCATTACCGTCAATCCATACGGGAAGATGTCCGAAGTGACCGGTTGCAAGCTTACCCATATCAGGTCTTCTCTTTCCTATATCAAAGAGCTGAATCCAATCCTCATAAACAGGGTACTCATTCCATACGTGTGTACCAACCTCGAAGTTATTGGCATTTCTGCTCATATCCCAGCCCTCAAGGAAATCATCAGGGACTGCGAATCGCTGAGTAAATATATTATTGTAGAATCTGTTATCACCATGAAGGATAGTCATAAATCCTGCAACTTCAGTTCTGTGCGGAATGTGATAAGGAGTGTATCTGGGCTCGCGCTGTCCGTTAATCACGCTGTCAACGCCCCAGCCTACCATTGTATACGAACCGCACACAAGGTTGTGTACCATCGCAACACCTTCGGTAGGAATACGAAGTGCACACTCTGACAGGAGGATGTTGTTATCAATAAGAATCGGTCCGTGTCCAACCTCTACAAACAAATCCTGGTTAAAGTTGTCAGGCTTGAGCTTAATATGTGCCGGAGGCTGGTTGTCGTGCAGAAGGTTGCCGGTAATTCTGGTACCCTGTGCCTCCCAGTCGGTCCAAATACCCATCCAGGTATGATGAATATGATTTCTTCTGAAGGTAACATCAATTGCTGCATGGAACTTGATGCCGGCTATTTCAGCACCGCCGAGCTGCTGCATGCAGTTGATGTGGTGAATGTGGCAATCCTCGATGGTAGAGAATACGCAACCCATTCTTCCTACAATACCGGTCTGCTCGCAGTGATGAATATGGCAACGTCTTACGATATGCGAACCTACGGTTTCCTTGGTCCATCCGTCATACTGAGCGCGGCATACCGCATCTCTCTCCATCTGTGTGGGACTCTTTACATGATTATGGAAAAAGAAATTATCGTTATTTTCCTGAGAATAATTACCAAAGGAAATACCACAGCACTTAGAACCTGAAATATCGCAATCCTCAATAATCCATCCCTTTGACCAGTGTGCTCCGATCATACCGTCCTGATATGCTGCAGGAGGTGCCCAGGTGGTAGCTGCCTTGCATACATTAAAACCGGAAAGGGTTATGTATCCGATATACTTTTCGGTAGGCATAAAGCAATTTCTTCTTACGGCAATCTCTACCTTATTCTTGGCAGGATCAAGGTCCTGGAAGTTGGCATAAATAACTGTTTCATCTTTTTCCTTGTCCTGCTCGCAATACCATTTATATATAGAAAATTCAGGCTCCCAGCTTCCCTCAAATCTCTCGCCCTTGATGCACTCCTCGAGAGTAGCCGCCTCATAGAACATTCTGTCATTTACATATACAGAACCTGTGTGCATATGATTGTCTGCAAAATACCAGTCACCTTCAACCTCCTGAATATAAGGATTGTAGGTTCCGAATATGCTGTTATGAACACTGGTCACATAAGTTGTACCCTCAACAAGTGTCCATCTGTCCGCAATCTCTGCACCGGTAATAACTGCTCCGAGCGGTTCAATTGAGCGATACACAATTCTGGCATCCTCGCGGCCTGCATTCTTCGGATTGATATACTCTCTGTACACACCGGGTGCTACAAGCACCTCATCTCCGGGCATTGCAATTCTTGCCGCCTCGTTAATTGATTTGAAGGGTGACAGTTTTGAACCGTTACCACTTCTGCATGCATTTACATCTACATAAATCTGCATTCACATACCCCCTAAATTAATCTTCTTTATTATTAATATTCCCTATTAATCTTCTCAACCGGTCTTGCCATTGATACCGCGCTTTTTCTCGTCCGCTTTATTGCCTGCTGCTGACCATATAACAATATCGCTTATCATCAGTAACAGCGGATAAATCGACCACCCTATCATAGTGATATACTTCATCCAATCAGGACCTATGACATAATTTCCTTCATTGCCGCCGATATAGATGTTTTTACCCTTTTCTACAATCTGGCCAAGCAGCAGCATATAAATTCCGCCCGCAGACAAAATACAAATAACCGCCTCAATAATTATAAATATCAGACTCAATTCGAGAATTCTACGCATTTCTTTCGCAAAAATTTGGAAATAAATCAATGTTCCCAAACCGATAAACAAA
>JAKSRU010000051.1 GCA_024403475.1 Lachnospiraceae bacterium
CTACATATTCTCGTAAGACTTAACAGTATAAAATTCTCGCTGCTCAATCATTTCTGCTTTGGTATTGAGACATTCCTTGATTACACCGCTGATGTTGACGAAGTGCTCCACCAGCTTGGGATCAAATTGAGCGTTTGCGCCCTCTACGATGAGAGCCATAGCCTTCTCGTGAGAAAAAGGTTCCTTATAGGGGCGTTTAGAGGTGAGAGCATCATACACATCGACAATGCTCATGATGCGTGCGACCAAAGGAATATCCTCGCCCTTGAGTCCGCAAGGATAACCGCTTCCGTCATATTTTTCATGATGGTATTTTGCGATTTGACCTGCAATATGAGCAAATTCCGAATCGGGAATTTTTTCTTCAAGAAATGCAAAAATATCTCCGCCGATAATTGCATGATATTTCATCTGGGAAAACTCATTGGCGGTGAGGGAAGTAGGCTTCTGCAGCACACTGTCCCTGATGGCTATCTTGCCGACATCATGTAGCGGCGCACTTCTGACAGCCTTCTTTACAACCGAGGGAGATAATTCTGTTTTGTATTCGGGTAAGGTTTTGAGGTAAGAGATAAAAGCTTCAAAATAGAGGGATGTGTTTTTTAGATGTCCGCCGGTGATTCCATCTCTGGATTCTACGAGGCCGGCAAAGCTGGTAGCTACGAGATCGTACATTTTCTCCATTTCCATCATCTTGCGCTCGACCTTCTCTTCGAGATGTCTTTCATATTCTGCAAGATTAATCTGAGTTTCTATACGTTTTCTCATTACGGCGGGAACAAAGGGCTTGGTAATATAGTCAACAATTCCCAAATTGAAGCCTTCAACTTCGGCCTCAGGGCTGGTTGAAGCAGTCAAGAAAATGACAGGTATATTTTTGTACAGAGGGGTAGCTTTAAGTGTGGCAAGCATCTCCATGCCGTTAGTCACGGGCATAATAATATCCAACAAAATCAAGTCAGGGATAACTGTTTCCAAAATATGAAAACCTTCTTCTGCTGATTTAGCTGTAAGAAGTTCATAGGTGTCATCCAAAACATCGTGAGCAGTAGCATGGTTAAGGGCAACATCATCTATCATCAGAATAATTCTTTTTCCATCAACGTTTCTACCCATAGCTTATACCTCTGTGTATAGTTGTTTAAGAAATTCTATCATATTGATTTTTTTTAATCTTCGTTATTATTTACAATATTAAATTGCGTTTTTTGTAAACGAAATGGGCTGAAAAGCTTGAAAATGGTGGCTTTAGACGAAAATTATTATTGTTTGTTGTAAAAGCTATTGGTAAAATTGTATGCGAAATAATTTATTCATCTGAGGTGTGTCTTGAGCGAAGGCAGAAAAGTGATTACCGACAACTTCATAGGAGAACTTTTTTCAGTAGATGTTGAGGAAGCCGGCACCATTTGCGAGAGATTGGAACGTATAGCCTACTCTCAGGGTGAAGTAATCGTTAATGCGGGCGATGCGGCGGACGGATTGTATTTTATTGAGGAAGGTCAGGCAACGGTATACGATTCCAAGGGTGAGCCTGTAAACGAGATGGGTGCGGGTCATTATTTCGGCGAGTATGCAATACTTGCGGATGAGCCGAGAATGTCTACCGTCAAGGCGCATGGAAGTGTAGTAGTGTATCGTATGTCAAACGAGCACTTTCTGGAGGTTGTCGGACAGCATCCCAAGATTACGGGACGTATGCTTAAACAGGTGTACGGTCAGATTTCCGACAAACACACCAAGCTGGTTACCCTGACCAGAAAAAGCCGCGGATTGATGTGGTCTCCAACAGATAAAAAAGACCATAAGCTTAGCAGTATTCTTTTGACTTATCTGCCTACTCTGGCGATATTTATTGCGGTATTTTGCGCGGCTCCTCATATTGACGGAGCGCCTGTTTGGTGGCAGCTTCTTCCGCTTGTATTTTTAATGGCATTTACTCTGCGAACCAAGCGTGTTGTAGAAGGAATGCTACTGACAGTCATTCTGCTGGCCGGAATGATGTATCGGGGCAACTTCCTGGTTGGCTTTGGTGAGATGATGGTAGAAGGAATAGGCAATTCGGACACCGCCGAAACCATCGTGATTATGGCCATGGTGGAGAGTGTGGCGGCCTTGCTTGCAGCATCCGGAATTGTTACTGCCTTCAAAAAATTAGCTCATAAATATATCAAGCACAAGAGAGGCTCCCTATTCGGAATGCTGTTGATTATGATAGTTGTATGCCTTGACGAGTGCCTGAATGTAGTTACTGCAGGCTGTTGCCTAAATGATATTTCGGATGAGCAAAAAATACCGCGTGAAGCAAAGGCGCTTCTTGGCAGCTTTTCGACCGCTATCTGCGCTATTATTCCTTTCTCGCTTTGGAGTGCGTATATCAGCGGTTGGGTGTCTATGTATGTAGCCAACGGCGGTAACATATATCTGAATTCCATGCTTTTTAATCTCGCAGGTATATTTGCTTTACTTTTTGCATTTATGCTTTGCTTTGGGATTTTACCCAGGACCAAGCAGATTAAGGAAGCCTATAAAAGAGTGGCTGAGGGCGGTACTCCGTGGCCTGAGGATTCGGAGCAGTATTTCGAAAACAGGGACGTTGACGGTGTGGTCGGCAAGCCGATTAATCTTTTTCTCCCGATGCTGGTATGGGCGGTTTCCTCTGTAGTGTGCGGTGTGATTAGAAATGATGGAGCCTTTGCGATTGATGCAATTTCAGGACTTATAATTACACTCATATTTATGTTTGCACTCTATGTATCTCAAAGAATCATGACACCCAAGTTATTCTTCGAGACCTTTGCAAGTGGTATTGGTAACGCGCTTATGCCTATATTGTTGTTGGTATTTGCGGAGAGAATAGCGGCTTGCCTTGAGGAGCTTGGTTCGGTGGAACTGCTGGAAACAGTTATTCCGAAGATTGTTGGCAATAATCTGTTCCTTGTTCCGGCACTTTTGTTTGTGATTTTTACATTGATATGTATTGGACTCGGTTCCTGCTGGGGAACCTTTGGTTTGGCAATTCCGATTACTATCTTTTTATCGGTCAGATTGGGACTGAATGTACCGTTGTGTCTGGGGGCAATATTGGCAGCAGGTATTGTCGGAGAGGCGCTGTGTCCGTATATGGATGAATCCTCTCCGGTGGTTACAAGTATCGGTTGTGAACCGCATGCATACCGCAGAATCAGGTTCAGATACTGGCTGCCGCTTGCAGGCTTGTGTATGGTTGGATATCTGATTTTGGGAATTGTATTTATCTGATGGGGGAGAAGATGAAAAAAGCCAAGGAAAGAATTATTAAATCAATTCTTTTAGTGATAATAGTGAGCCTTTATGTCTTTTTGGTGGTAAAGGAGGCTTTTTATTCCGTAGATCATTTTTTGACAGACGGACTGTACAGTAATTTGGGTACTGCCTCCCGCAAGATAATTCTTGTATCTGTAGAGGACAGTACGCTTAAGGAGTATGGAAGCTTTACGGCTTTTTCAAGGGAAAAAACTGCAGAATTAATAGATTTTTTGAGCAGTGACGCTGAAAATGCACCTGCTGTAATCGGTGTCGATATCATGTTTGACACAAAGGGTGACGCTGAAGATGATACGCATCTCGTGGAGGCTGTGCGTAAGGCCGGTAATGTGGTGATGGCTTCCTCTAATGTGTATCGTGCTACTGTCAAGGTGGATGAAAACGGTACAAGATATGTTGACAACAACAATATAGTAGCTGTTAATGAACCATTTGATGAGCTTAAAGAGGTGTCCTCATACGGTTTTACCAATGCCAATATCAGTAAGGACGGAGTAATCAGAACCGTTCGTTTATATGATGATTTTGACGGTCAGACCGTGTATTCCTTTGATTGGGCGATTATGCAGAAGTATGCAGCTTTTGAGGCTGATGTAAAGGCCGGAGAGGAATACAGCAAGGGCTTTTATTATACCGGAAGGCCCGGAGAGTATCAGCACTATGCACTTGAGAGAGTATTGAACGGTGAAATTCCGACAACACAATTCAAGGATGCGATAGTACTTGTGGGAGCCTATGCTTCAGGAATGGGTGATGCTTATGTTACAGCGGCAGACCGTTCGGTAGCAATGTACGGAGTGGAAATCCATGCCAATATCCTGCAGGCGATGTTGGAGGACAGAACCTATGAGATGCCTAATCTCTGGATATATGCACTTATCTCTGTGCTGGTGGGTCTTTTGATTTTCCTGGTATGTGATGAGATGCATCTGATTCCGGCTACAATAGCACAGCTTGCGAGCGCAGGACTTCATATTGCTATGGGCGTAATGCTTTCGCACAAGGGACTTACTATTCCGCAGTTCTATTACCTGCTGATGGCTGCTGTCGCAGTAATATATCTTGTTGCTGAAAAATATTTTGTAGAGAGCTATAAGAAGAAAAAGGTATTGGATTCCTTCAAAAAATATGTTGCGCCTCAGGTTGTGGACGGTCTTTCACAGAATGAAGATTTTGAGACCAAGTTGGGAGGTCAAAAGAAGGATATTGCAGTACTGTTTGTAGATATTCGTGGATTTACACCGCTGTCCGAAAGTCTTGAACCCGAGCAGGTAGTAGGTATTTTGGACGAGTATCTGGCGCTTACTACCAAATGCATATTTAAAAATAACGGAACCCTTGATAAATTTATCGGTGACGCAACGATGGCAATGTTCAATGCTCCCTTTGACCTTGAGGACTACGAGATGTGGGCAATCAAGACTGCTTTGGATATCCGTGCAGGAGGAGAGAGCCTGTCAGAGGTTTTGTACGAGCGTTACGGCAAAAAGGTTCATTTTGGAATAGGTGTAAACTGCGGAGATGCTGTAGTCGGTAATATCGGCTGTGACATAAGAATGGATTACACGGCGATAGGCGATACTGTCAACACTGCGGCAAGACTTGAGAGTAAGGCACAACCGGACGAGATACTCATTAGTCCTAAGCTGTACGAGAGAGTCAAGGAGCGTGTCATAGCTGAACAGGTCGGTGAGATGGCGCTTAAGGGTAAGGCTGAAGCAATGTTGGTATATCGTGTGACAGGACTCAAGGAAGAGGAGGGCGACAAGGATGAATAATCAATGGTTAATTATTCCTGAATACGAGCATCTCGAGGAGTCGGTAGCTCTTGCGAGGGAATATGGCGCAGCCTTTGAGTACAATGATTTTTATCTGCCTGCAGTGTATCAGAGTAAGTCTCGCGTTGAGGAATTGATTAAGCGTTACACCGGTCTCGACAGAGATCGCAGCAAAGATACAATGCATGGAGCCTTTTTAGATTTAGCCCCTTCTTCTCAGGACAGTGTGCTTAAAAAATATTCCGGTGAGATGATGGAGCAGTCTATGGAAATTGCCAAACGCCTTGGAGTCCGCGGTGTAGTTTTTCATGCAGGACTTGTGTCAGGTGTTGAGAATGCCCCTTATATCGAGAACTGGTTAAATTGCATGGAGGAGCTGTTCGATAAGTTTGCGCAGGAGTATCCGGGCATCGGTATCTATTTGGAAAATACAGTGGAGCGTGTGCCGGATTATCATGTAGAGCTGATGAAGCGAATCCATAAGGATACGAATCAGACTCATAAAATCGGGCTGTGTCTGGACTATGCGCATGCAGCTTTGACCACCACTGATTCGGAAGAGTGGGTGAAGGCTTTTAAGCCGTATATCGCACACATACATATAAATGATAATGATTTAAAGAGAGATCTTCATGCAGTTCCCGGTGAAGGAAGAATAGATTTTAACGGATTTAAGACATTGTTGGAAAAATATGGTATACAGGTGCCGATTCTTTTGGAGCTTCGCGGTATTGAGGCTCAGAAAAAAGCACTGGAGTATATGAAGCAGTTGTAGAGCACATATGAGGGAGACAGAAAATGAAGGAACTTTTTGCTACTAAAAAATGGCTGTGGGGTGTGGTTGGTGCAGGAGCAGCTGCTGTGGTGGCAGCAGTTGTGTTGATTGTGATATTCAACAGAAAAGCGCCGGTTGAATCCTATAGATCAATTGTGGTCCATGAGCTTGAAGGTATAACTGTTATCAAATCAGAAGAGGTACCGTTGTCCAATGCGTTCAAGGGAGAGAATTTGTACAATGGAGATGACGCTACCGTAAATGCGGATGCCAGCATCACCCTGCGCTTGGACAGCGATAAGTATATTTATGCGGAGAGTAATGCTCACTTTTGGCTTGATGCTACCGGTACGGAAGGAAATGGCAGAACAATAATCAATACTGATTGCGGAGATACTCTTCATCATTTGGAAAATAAGCTTGGAGTCGACGAGATTTACAATGTCAGCACACCTGCTTCTACTATGTCTGTACGCGGTACTGTATTCCGTGTTTATGTCTATATTGAAAATGGAGTGTATTATACCTATCTCGAGGTATATCAGGGAACGGTTGAAGTAGAACTTTTTACCACCGAACATAATTCTGTCGGTGTAGTCAGAATGGTAAATGCGGGCGAGTGTGCACTGATGAGAGCAAGCACTGATTTTTCTGAATTTATCGGTGTAAACGGATGCTCCGCCGATGAAAATGCACCTATCGATTATCACAATGTACCGCAGCATGTTGCTCAGAATTTGGGCACAGTTATTGATAGCGGTGAGGAGCTGTCTATTACCAAGGAATTGCTTTTTGACTATGTGGAAATCACTCCTCATGAGTTCGAGACCACCATTATAAAGGAAGCAACCTGTACTGAGGATGGCGAGAGCGAAGAGGTATGTACTGTATGCGGATTGAGTAACGGAGTAGTGACAATTCCTGCTATCGGACACAGTGTTGAAACAGTGGTGACTGAGGGTACCGTATGTACTGAAGGAATTACCACCAACGAGGTATGTAATGTATGCGGAGAGGTGCTCAGTGAGAACAATGAAGTAAGTGCGCATACCTATACTGCATGGAAGTCTGTAAAGGTTGCGAGCTGTACTGAAAACGGTACAGAGGAGCGCGTATGTTCAGTATGTAATGACAAGCAGACCAGAACCACGGTTGCTACCGGACACGTCTTCAGCGATTATATGGTGATTGCTGATGCAGGCTGCAGTAGCGAGGGAAGTGAAAAAAGAGTTTGCAGCAACTGCGGATTGGAAGAGACAAAATCCATTGCTGCACTGGGACACAGTGATAGTATATCGGTAATCAGAGAGGCTGATTGCACGGAAGGCGGTCAGCAGGTTCGTACCTGCGGCAGATGCGGAAGAAGTGTTGTTGAGGATACAGCTAAGCTGCCTCATATGTGGAGTCAGTGGACAGAACATTTCGATACCATGTCCTGCACGGATCCTTCCAGATTTACCAGATCTTGTGCAAATCCCGGTTGCATGCAGATGGAGAGTATGGCCGGAACTCATGACATGAGTGACACTGAACACGGTGAGGATTCCGAGGGCACTCCTGTATGTATGCACAGATGTACACAGTGCGAATATATCGATTATGACAGTGCGGTGCCGGCAATAAGACAGGAGGGCGCAACAGAATGTCCTGTATGTCATAAGCCGGAATAATACAAAAGCATGAACATTTTATTAGATTTATTTCTGACTTTTTTAAAAATCGGTGCCTTCACCTTTGGTGGGGGCTACGCAATGATATCGGTAATCGAAAATGTATGCGTGGAAAAAAAGCAGTGGATTACGCACGATGATATGATGAATATCACTGTGATTGCAGAGTCCACGCCGGGACCGGTAGCCATTAACTGTGCGACCTTTGTAGGCTTATGGGATTGATTGGGGCAAAATGTAATAATAAATTTGTGCTAATCAGTACATATTGACTATTATTTTTCCTCTCCGGCCACCGATATATATATCAAATACAAGATATATCCTCGGTGGCATCGGACCCGAGCTACAGTGACTGACTTGACTACAGCGGTTGGTTGCCGGAAAGTGGAATGAGGCATCGGCGGATGGGAAGGAAAAGAATATGAAGGACTTGTTCTAAGACCGCATTTCCGAAGGGGGATGCGGTCTAAAATTTTGTCAAATAAGTCTTTATAAACATACCCCTGTGGATTATTATATTTTAGGGGGAATAAAATACATTGTTTTACAAGAACAGGGAGACAATTATGAGCAGAAAAAATCTTGGAGTAAAATCAATTCTTTTTCCTATGCCTGTACTCATCATTGGTACTTATGATGCTGAGGGCAACCCGAATGCAATGAATGCTGCTTGGGGTATGATTTCAGACACTGACGAGATTTCAATAAGCTTGGCAGATCATAAGACAACAGATAATCTTAAGATTACCGGAGCCTTCACTGTTGGTTACGGAACAGAGGAAACGGTAGTGCCTTGTGATTATATCGGAATTGAGTCCGGAAGAGATGTACCGGACAAGTTTGCTCGTGCACACTTTACAGAAACCAAGAGTGAGTTCGTTAATGCTCCTGTTATCAACGAGCTTCCTGTATCTTTGGAGTGCAAGGTTAAGAGCTTCGAGGACGGAATTCTTGTGGGCGAAATCGTGAATGTTGTAGCAGATGAGGCTGTTATGACAGGCGGAAAAATTGATCTGAAGAAGGTTAAGCCTATTGCTTTTGATCCCTGTTCTAACAGTTATTACGCGCTTGGCGAGGCAGTCGGCAAGGCATTTTCTGATGGCAATGTATTGAAAGCTAAATAGTGTAACCTTATTTTAGTTAAACGGAAACTCATTGAACTATCATATCTCCCTACGAGATATGGTAGTTCTTTTATTTTTACACCACAATATACATTTTTTGTTGAAAATTCATCACAAAAATATGCCGCTCATCACTTTTTTGTTCAAAAACACCAAAAACGGTAGTATAATTGATAATATCGGGGGGAAACTACAAACCGATTCTGAGTTGTGTGTTATGTGACATAGGATAGGTGGCAGGTATGGTAGATTTTTTGCTGAGATATCAAAATGAGATAATGTTTGGATGCGGAATTGTGAACTTGATGCTTGCGTTTTTCATTATAGTTATCAAGTTTCACTCGGTTAGAAAGCAGCTTGCACTCTTAAAAATAGAGCTATCCGTTGCGGTACTCGCTATAGGTGTCTCTTTGACCTTTCATTTTGACGGAGACCCCAGCGTGCTGGGCTTTTGGGTGGTTCGCATATCCAATTTCTGCGTATTTGTAGCGTTGCTTACAAGCCTTATGTTTGTAGGCGACTATAATGTTGCGCTTTTTATGGAGAGTGGCAAGTTTGAGAGACTTCCCAAGCGCCTGCTAATGGGCTATGTTGGTCCGATTGCAGGTATCAGCATGGTTGTAATAAACCAGTTTACCGGTATTTATTATACATTTGATGAAAATAATACATATCAACGCGGCCCGCTGTTCTTTGTGGCCTTTTTATTCCCATTTATCACTATAGTCAATCTGTTTTCATTTGCAATGTCGCATAGAAAGCTGATTAATAAGAGCTTGGTTATGTCGCTGGCACTGTTCAGTACATTACCGATTGTGGCCGGCATTATTCAGTTGTTTGTGTATGGATATCCGCTTATTGAGTTTGCGAGCTGGCTTGCTTCGGTTACTCTGTTTTGGTTTGCACTGAGTGACCAGAATGATGAGATGTCAAAGGCGGCCAACACGGACTTATATACAGGCTTGGTTAATACCTACGGATATATACATGAGGCTGATTTAATTATTAAATATCACAATATTACCAATTATACCGCATTCTATTTCGATATAGTCAGAATGAGCTATGTCAACAATAAATACGGTAAACATGGTGGAGATGAGGCGATACGCAGATATGCTAATAAGCTTTCCGAGAATTTGGAGAAGGATGAGATTCTCGGTCGCTTGGGAGGTAATTTCTTCGTTGCTCTCATCAAGAAGACTAATGTTGAGAAATTTATTGAGCTCTTAGCCGATTGCCCTATTGAGCTTGAATATCATGGCAAGACGGAAACTATTCATTTGAAGGCGGTGGCCGGAGCATATGAGGTTACAAAAAAGACACATAGTCTGAACGGAGGACAGCTCATCAGTTATACGGCTACAGCTCTTGCTTATGCTAAGAATACGGTTCATAAGCCGATTGTTTATCTTGATGATCAGCTTCAGAGAGAGTTTGACCATATAAGAGAGATTGAGGAAAAAGCTGTAAAGGGACTTCGTAAAAAGCAGTTTGAACCCTTCTACCAGCCCAAGATTGATACTAATGGCAATATTCTATGCGGTGCTGAGGCCTTGGCAAGATGGAGATATGACGGCAAGCTGGTTCCGCCTTGTGAGTTCATTCCCGTAATGGAGAAGAAGGGCAGTATTTGCGACCTTGATTTTTATATTCTCGAGCAGGTATGTCAGGATATTAAGGATTGGCTTGAAAGAGGAATTGAACCGGTGCCCGTTTCTGTTAACTTTTCAAGGAAAAATTTAGGTAATCCTATTCTTGCGGAAGCTATTTCCAAGGTGGTAGAAAAATATGAGATTCCCAAGAAATATATTCAGATTGAGGTTACAGAGACCATTGATGAATTTCCGATGTCATATCTGATTGGAGTGGTGGATGCACTTCAGAGATACGGAATGACGGTTGCTATTGATGATTTCGGAACCGGAAGTTCATCCATCAGACTTCTCAAGGATGTTAAGTTTGATGTTATGAAAATTGATAAGTCATTTGTCGATTACACCAATGAAAAAGACAAGGCTTTGCTTGGTGACATTATCGCAATGGCCAAGAACAGAGACATCAGCGTAATTGCAGAAGGCGTAGAGGATGCCGGACAGGTGGAGTCGCTTAAGACTATGGAATGCTATGCTATTCAGGGTTACATTTTTGATAAGCCGCTTGAGAAAAAGGAGTTTGAGCGCAGACTTGCTAACAAGCAGTACAAGCCTTTATAACGGGGGATTTAAGTATGTTATCACAAGGAATGATTAATCAGGTTTATTTGGAAAGAGCACTTTACTTTTATGATTTTGATCTTGAGGACGGTATCATTAAGGCAGATATCATCGATAAAAACGGTTTCAATTATACTCAGACATTGGGACTTTCTTCTCCATGCAGTTTTGATGAGTTGATGAAGCGCTTCTACGATGAGAACTACTATGGCTTATGGCATGTCGCAGATGCACAGATAAATAAGCTTAGCTGTGAAGAATTGATGAAGGCATATCGGGAGGGCAGACATTTTGTTGAGGCATTTATTTATCTGCCTTCGCAGGACCAGTATCAGAGAATATCCTATTATTTGATACCGGATGATGTATCCGGCAAGCCTCACGCATGGGTAAGCGCCATAGATATCACCGCGGATGAGAAGAGTCGTGAGGTTATCTACGGTCAGCTTCGCAATGATAAAAGTGAAATAGAGGATATAATTGCTTCTGCTAATATAGGTATGTGGCATATTTATCTTTTTGATGGTCAGAAGCCCAAAATGAAGGGAAGTCCTACAATGCTTTCCTTGATGGGTGCGAATGAGGGTATGTCAGAGGAGGAACTGTATGATTTTTGGTACAGTCGTATTAAGAAGTCATCAATTCCTTCGGTAACTGCCAGTGTTGAAGAAATGATTAATAAAGGCATTTCCGAGAATACCTATACCTGGAAGCATCCCACCAAGGGAGAGATGTTTGTTCGATGCGGTGGTACTTCGATGAAGGTGGAGGGTAAGGGTATTGTACTCAGAGGTTATCACAGTGATGTAACTGATATTGTTACTTCCGAGACCAAGCAAAAGCAGCTGCTCAGAGATGCTCTCGACGAGGTTAAGAAGCAGAAAAAACTCCTTCAGGAGGCGCTTGATAACTATAAGGAGGCTGATTACGACAGACGCAGAGATTTCCTTACCGGACTCAGAAACCGCCAGGATATGTTTGAATTGCTGCAGGATGTATTGTCCGGCAAGAGAGAGCGCATCAAGTCTATGTTTATGATGGATATAGATAATTTTAAGCTGCTCAATGATCACTATGGTCACACTTATGGTGATGAGTGCCTTGAAAGAATCGGTGATGCCTTGAATGATTATGCCAACAAGAACAATATGTATTTCTATCGCTATGGTGGCGAAGAGATGCTGGGAATCAGCTTTTCTGATGATAAACCGGCAGCGACTATTGCCAATGAAGTTGTTAAGCTTGTTGCGAGTCTGAATATCGTTCGCGGGGACGTGCCTGCCGGAGTGGTTACCGTCAGCTTGGGATATACTACCGACAACAGCAGATACGAGAAGATGATAGACAAGGCTGATACAGCAATGTACAAGGCAAAGGAAAACGGCAAAAATCAAGCTGTTTGTTACGAAGAAATGCAAATTAATGAATAAAGTACAATAATATGGTGGAATAAAAGAGAAAAACCGAGAGAATATTATTGTTATGAGTCAGGATTTATCGTATATATAAATATATGTATGTATCAAGTAATGATTTAATTGAAAATTATGAACGAACATAACTAAATTAAAGAGGTGGGGACCAAATGTACACATTAAAGAATGAGCGACTTACTGTGACTATCGCCGAGCCTAACAAGGAATGTACGACCTGTCGTTTTGACAGAGCTGGTTTTGTTACAGGAGTTAAGCTTGATGAAAAGTATGACTTCCTGGCACAGGAGGATATGAAGGACGGAAGTGCAAGCTCCGGAGGTATGGGATTTTGCTCTGAGCAAAGATTTGATCCTATGTCGGCAGAGGTTAAGGTTGGAGAGAAATTTCCTAAGTTGGGTGTAGGTATTCTTACTAAGACTGAGGACAAGCCTTACTTTTTCATGAATACATATCCCTGTGAGGATTATACTGTTGCTGTTAAGGAATATGATGATTGCATATTATTTACTACAGCGCCTAAGGAGATTAACGGTTATGCCATGTCTCAGATAAAGCAGGTAGCAATCAAGGAAAATACCCTGACTATCACCACTTCAATCAGAAATATGGGTACCAAGGATTTAATAATTGATGAGTACTGTCATAATTTTATGACCTTGAATCACAAGAAGGTTAATAAGGATTATCGCCTCGAGATTCCATGTGTGGAGATTCCTGAGGGTGAGATCAGAACCAATGAAGCAGCTACTTATTTCCACAGTGATGGTAAGAGTCTTTCCAAAGCAGAGGAGAGTTTTGTTTTTGCACTCTATGCATTTACAGAGGAGCAGATGAAGCCTGTAAAGGGCTCATACGGTTGGACACTGACTGACACTACCAACGGACTGACTGTTACAGAGGCAGATGATTTCAAAGTAGCGGGGGTAACTGTATGGAGTGTTGGAGATGCAATTTCGCCTGAAATGTTCTATGCGGCAACCGTTAAGCCCGGTGAAGAGGTTAAATGGAGCAGAACTTATACTTTTGACAAGAAGTAATCTCGGGTTATTTTAAGATGCAATGCAGCAGCTGGGATAAATTGTCTCGGCTGCTTTTTATTGATAGGAGTAGGGAGGAAAATGATTATGAAGAAAAAGTACTTGGCTGTATTGCTTGCGGCCGCAATGATGGTTTGCAGCGGATGTTCGGTTACAGATGTTTTGAACAATATCAATTCATCTAATAATGAAGTCGACGAAGATGATGAAGACGAAGACATTGATGAAGAAGATGATAATGACGATTCTGAGCAGGATTCAAATGGCGAGGGTGAGAATATTACCGATGAAGTGACAAACGGACCTGCCTGCGTCGTAGTCGGTTACAACGAAGGGTATTACTATGAGCATCTTACTATGTCTGTAGGCTGTGAGAATGTTCAGCTTCTCAATCCCGGCTTCGATTTGTTGCAGAGGGCGATAAATGACATCTATGAGTTTTATTATGAGGACACTCTCGGATACTGGAACTATGATGTGTTGGATGACATGGGAGCAAATGAGTATGGTGATGAGTATTCTACCGATGGATTCGGTCGAGCAGAGTGGAATTACAATAGCCGCGTAAGTGTTGTCAGAAATGACAGTCAGCTTTTCAGTATGGAGGTTGCTACCAACAGTTATCTTGGAGGAGCTCATGATTATACTGATATCATGTCATACAATATAGATCCCAAGACAGGAGAGGTGCTCAAGCTGTCAGATGTTGTTAATGACTATGATGCTCTGTACGATATAATTCATGATTTGCTTACCGCAGAGTATGACACTGATGCGGAATTTTATCCGGAGTGGGAGACTACCCTTCATGATAAGGTTTATTACGAGTCATATTTCTCTGAAGGAATGGATAGAAACTGGACAGCCTGTGAGGATGGAATAATCTTCTATTTCAACGGCTATGAGCTGGCACCTTGGGCAGCAGGCTTGATTTCGGTAAACATGTCCCTCGATAGTAATTCGGATATGCTTAAGGCAGAATATTTCCACAAGGCAGGAGAAGTAGTGCATGTCTATGATGCACCTGATAACGGAAGAACTGATTTTACCAAAACAGTGCTCAGAGATATGATTGATGTTCTAGGCGAGTGGAACTTTATCGATTGTACTGCTTACCTTGAAGAGCACAACTGGGAATACGAGTGCAATATCCCTTATGAGAGCGAGACCAGTGGAGATATTTGGGTGGTTGATCCTGATACAGGTTTGCGAAATCATTTTGGCTTCTGGCCTTTGGACGAAAATTCTGGGGTATACGGGATAGAGTATGATGCGTTGTCAGATATAAGCTACAATATTTCTGACTACACGGTAATAATCGATAATTTCTACAATACAACAGAAACAAGATATCGTCTGGTGGATACAAGAACCTATGATGTTGTCTGGTTCAACACTCAGGATGACCTTTGGGATTATCTCGGATATCTTATGAACAAATAATGTAAGTGAACGATAGTATTCATAAATAAAAGAGGGCTGATTATGTTACTGATTACAACTATAGATATGGTTACTGGACTTACTGATGCAGACTGCAAGCTGCTTGCAGGATATACTGCCAAGGACAAGATTATAGTGCTTTCCAAGGAAGGCGCAATGATGCCTGTAGCGATGTTCCAGACACTCAGTGCGCTTAAGTGTCAGCTTGAAATTAAGGAAATTGATACCAAGGATTTATTCCAGCTCGGATATACCATCGGGCGACTGACTACTTCTGTAAAAAATACAGAGAAGATTATAATCCTGACTAACAAGGAACTCGATGTTGATGACAAGAATATCATCAGAACCGAGTCGCTTGCAGGAACCAAGGGTGCCAAGGCAAGCACTAAAGCAGCTGTATCTAAGGCAGC
>JAKSRU010000052.1 GCA_024403475.1 Lachnospiraceae bacterium
CAGAATGAGCGAAGCCAGTTCCAGAACAAGGATAAGGCTATGCAGATGTTGAAGGCAAAGCTGTTGATTTTAAAGCAGGAAGCAAATGCCGAAAAGCTTTCCGATATTCGTGGTGAAGTTAGAGATATTGCCTGGGGCAATCAAATCCGTTCATATGTACTTCAGCCCTATACTATGGTTAAGGATAGAAGAACTGCCGTTGAAACCAGCGACGCAGGCGGAGTGCTTGACGGAAAAATTGATCCTTTTATCACCGGATACCTTAAGTGGAAGAGCATGGGCGGCGTAATGGCTGACGGAGATGATGAGGAGCTGTAATTAGTATTCACTCCATTCGCAACCGACACGCGTTACACTCAGAGTGTCAATGAGAACCAAGCCGTTACACTGCTTCGCGTACAGTCTTATTGTTCCTTCGCCGTTTCCGCCGTTCCATAATTTTTCGCATCCCATATGCCCGAGGGGATCTTCGTATTTTATAAAGAGCATATCACTCTTACGGCAACGGATATCAACCTTCATTACCGAGTCGCGATTTTCCTGCCATACCTTCCAACGAATGAAATCGCCCTTGGTACTTACCTTGAATTTTGTGCGAGGTCTCGTCCAAGGCTTGGAGAAGTTATATTCGTACTCGAGGCCTTCGTAGTAGAGGGCACCGAGAAGCTTGCGGCCTAAATCAATACCAAAAGCCTTCGGACGGCCGCCTCCGATGTCGAATACGCTGTTTTCAAGCTTGCATCCAAGCTTTTCACTATATAAAGAATTTGATGAAAGCCAGAGCCAGGGATTGGTATAGCCCTTTCCCCAATTTTTGTCTGAATAGCCGTAACTGGTGGCCGGGTCAACTATATAAAGTTTGCCATCCATACGAATCTCGCCATCAAAAGCAGTCTTCATTCCTTCTGCGTGCCAATACATTTCAAAGGTTTCCAGCTTTTGGAAGATATGGCTTGCACCGTATCCGACATTGAAGCTGATTTGTTTATTTACCTTCAAATCCCAGTACATATTTCCGGAATCGGACATATATTCGGGGTGCTTGGCGGCAGTTTCCTTACTAACTTCGACATGTCCCATAATTCTATCATCAGATACAAAGCATGAGCCTGCCTGAATTCTGAAGGGGGCAGTATCGTGTCTGTCTATCTTATTCCATCCGAAAAATCTGTGTAGCTGTTTATGGTCGGGTCCCCAGCATCCGGCTTTGACCATCATATAGGAAGGGCGTATTCCGCGTTCTTGGTTGGAGGGAAGTTGTCCCAATACAGGATAATCCTGACCCCAAGCGGGATTGCAGAGAAAGTATTCAATAAAGAATTGTTTTTCTTTTCCGGTCTTAACCTCGTGGGCAGTAAATGAATGCCACCACCAGTCATAGCCTTTCTGCGAAAAGCCACCTGTAAGCATCATGGAATCTCTCGAAATATCACTTATATCGAACATAATACGCCTCACATCCTGTAATTTTTATAAGAATATTACATATATATTTCTATCACAATTTATTTATTTTTCATACTTACAGTATGTAAAATTTATTGCTATTTGTTTGTGAAAATGGTACTTTAAAACTGTATAGGTTTATCCTGCGATATTTATAGGATGACCTTTGGAGGTTTTTGATGTCGGAGCAAAAAAACTGGTATGACAACAGTGATTCTGAACCTGAAAATAAAGATACAACAGGAAATGAAAATTCTGATGATTATGTAAAGCGTGGCTCTTATAACGACAGCTATAGGAGTGAGCAGACCAATGGTCAATATTACAATCAGTACAACAATCAATATACTCAGTATTACGGACAACCGTTGAATCCGCCCGGAACAAACCCGAGATTCGGAGGCGCTGCATTTGGTTGCGGAATAGCAGCACTGGCAACAACTCTTACAGGAGTGTTCCCTATTATTTTGGGTGCATTAGGACTGATATTTACTAATCTTAGCCGTAGGCGTGGAGCAGGATATCCGTCCAGAGCAAAGGCCGGAATGATAATGTCCATTATTGGCATTGTGATAGGATTGTTTTTGACAATAAATTCATTCATTTATGTAGTTACCATGATGAATAGTGAAGAGTTTTATAACGAGATTAACACTACATATCAGATGCTTTACGGTGAAGATATTGATATGGATGCGTATGAGGAGCTGTTTAACCTGTTTGGTAAAAACTAAATGATGGTTGCAAGAAGGTTGCGATTCATATATTGCAACTGAAAGGAAAAGCCTATGATAGGATTTAACAATTCATTTTCATATGGAAATTATGGTTCGTATGGAAGCTATGGCAATTCATACGCAGGTCTTGGCGTAGAGGAAAACGACCCTCGTAAGGAGGCTCTTAAGGCTCTTCCGGGTTCGGATGAGGAAGAGAAGGAAAAAGAACGCAAGGGCCTCAAGGTTAAAGGCCAAGGTGATGGTCCTAACGGAGAGTGCGAGACTTGCAAGGAGCGTAAATACCAGGACGGCTCAAATGAGATGGTTTCATTTAAGGCAGCTGCACATATTGATCCTAATGCAGCGGCTTCAGCTGTTCGTTCCCATGAGCAGGAGCATGTTTCTAATGCCTACAAGAAGGCTGAGACAGGTAACGGCAAGGTTATAAATGCTTCTGTATCAATTCATACTGCGGTATGTCCCGAGTGTGGAAGAACATATGTGGCAGGAGGAACGACTCATACTCAGATTAAGTACTACAATGAGGATAATCCATATCAGCAGAGCTTAAAATCCGGTGACAGAAGCAAGTATTCCGGAATGAATATCAATTACGCAGTGTAGGTGAGGTTTTTTAATGGCTAACAGATATAAGTCGGCGGCAATGTTAAGAGATGATGCCAAGGGCTTTATGAATGGTAATTATGGCAGAGCAATAGGCGTAGCCATGATATTGGTATGCTTTAATTATGTAGTAAGTGTTGTTTTGGATTTATTTGACAGAATTCTGACAAGTGCATTTGTCGGAGCCGGTGCGGTATCGGATAGTGCAGTACTGGTTATCGATATTATATATGCTACAATCAGTTTAGCATTAAGTATTGTGCTGTCAGTATTTTCTATGGGAATGAGTTTGTTTTATTTGAAGATCGGATGCAAAGCTCAGGCCATGGCAGGAGATTTATTTGTTCCTTTCAGAGAAGATATGTCCAGAAGCTTTGCGATTGCATTCCGTGTTACCGGAGTAATCGGATTGGCAATGCTTCCCGGAAATGTAATGTATTCATACTATACCGGTACAGGACAGACAAATGCTTTTTATGCGGCTATTGCATGCTTCCTTGTAGGAGGAATAATTGCAATCTATGTTGCATTAACTTATCAGATGTCTTTCTTCATCATGCACGATTTTGCAGAGTACTCTGCCTCAGAGGTGTTGAGTGCCTGCAGTAAGAAGATGAAGGGACACAAATGGCGTCTTTTCAGACTTGAGCTTAGTTTTATTCCCTATCTACTTCTTGCAGTTGCTACTCTCGGAATAGGAATACTTTGGGTATATCCTATGATGCAGGAAGCCAGGGCGCAGTTTTATCTTGATCTTATGAATCCTAAAAAAGTAAGTGATGAATGGGAAAGGACAGTATAATATGCCGGTTGTTAAACCTATGTATATTTACCCGATTCCATATGTGTTTCAGGAGATTCGTAATGTAAAAACGAAGAGTATCTTCGGATACGAGGCGCTTCTGAGACCTGAAGATGGAACCAATCCTAAGGACTATATAAATATGCGAATGATGATGGGAGGTACCCATCAGCTGGAGCTGGATACTTTTTTTAATGCAATCAAGATGTTTAGCGAATTGAAAATGCCGGGAAATCTGATCATTAACAGCTTTCCCAATGAGTGTCTTGATGTACATGAGGCGAAGATTCTTGCAGATACCTATGGGAAAGATATTCTTTCAAGAGTGGTTTTGGATATTTTAGAGTATCCATTTCTTGGACGTGAGGCATGGTATGAAAAAGAACGTCTTATGCTCAGATATGATATGAAGAGTGCACTGAATGCCTTTGGAGATGGAATATTCAGAGATTTTTCCAGTGTTATGTTTTATCATCCTGATATTGTTACAATACCCGGGCATGTTATTCATAATTTTACGGATACACCGGAACGTATTGAGTACGTTAAGGGCTTGATCCAAATGATGAAGGAGCAGGATGCCACAGTATTGGCGCAAGGAGTTGAAACTGTTATCGAATATCAGATGCTTTGCGATTTTGGTATTGATTTGGCACAAGGATATTATATCGGTATGCCGGGTATCCCGGATCCGCCGGATTTTATTGAGGATGGAGATACCAGAAAGTTTACGGATTAATTGTTTTCTTGCAAAAGCATGAGAATAGGAATATAATTCCAACATAATTAAATAATTCTTCGGGGATGGGTGAAATTCCCTACCGGCGGTAAAGTCCGCGAGCCATATGGCATGAACCGGTGTGATTCCGGTACCGACAGTAGAGTCTGGATGAGAGAAGAAAAATATCAACAGATACGCGCTATAATAGTATGGTGTGTGAACGAGCCTTTAGGATTCGGATATTCCGAATCGAGGATTTTTGTTGAATAGACAGTAATTGTTGTTCAAATTGTTGAGATTACTTATCCCCGCAGTGATGCGGGGATTTTTTTGTTTGAAAAAACTGTAAATCTTGCAGATGACAGAGGTTAAAATGACAGACCGTGATTATATGTTAAGAGCAATTGAATTGGCGGCCCAAGGACTAGGATATACCAATCCTAATCCGCTGGTGGGAGCTGTAATCGTAAAGGACGGGCGCATAATCGGTGAGGGTTATCACGAGGTGTACGGTTCGCTCCATGCAGAGAGAAATGCAATAAAAAATCTGACGGAATCTGCTGAAGGTGCAGATATGTATGTTACTCTGGAACCCTGTTGTCATTTTGGTAAGCAACCGCCTTGTACTGAGGCAGTAATTGCATCGGGAGTCAAGAGGGTATTTGTGGGATCCTTTGATCCTAATCCCAAGGTTGCCGGTAAAGGAACTGCTCTTTTGCGTGAGGCCGGAATTGAAGTGATAGAGGGATTTATGCGTGAAGAATGCGATGCTTTGAATCCTGTATTTTTTCATTACATCAGTAAAAACGAGCCTTACATTGCACTTAAGTATGCAATGACTGCGGATGGCAAGATTGCTACAGATACCGGAAAATCACAGTGGATTACCGGGGAGAGCGCAAGAGCACATGTACAGGAGCTTAGGGCTATTTATAAAGGAATACTGGTCGGAATCGGAACGGTTCTTGCAGATGATCCTATGCTCACCTGCAGACTTGAAGGAAAACGCAATCCCGTACGAATTGTTTTGGATACACATTTAAGAATTCCTAAGGAATGTAAGCTGCTTAACAGCATTACAGCTTCGGCGCCGGTGATTGTGGTTTGCGACAAAAACGCGGATGCAGATAAAAAGGCCGGAATTGAAGCTAAGGGTGCTGAAGTTATAGGAGTTAATTCCATAGACGGATGTATATCAATAGAAGAAGCCCTAAGAGAGCTTGGGGCAAGAAGCATTGACGGAATTCTTGTCGAGGGCGGCGGACGTATCAACGCTTCTTTTGTAAAGGCGGGAAAAGTTAATTGCGTATATACATATATCGGCGCCAAGATTTTTGGAGGCGAGGGTAAATACAGTCCTGTGACTGGTGCCGGGATAGATGAAGTACGTGAGGCGCTGGAACTTAGCGCACCTGAGGTCTCTGTGTATGGAGATGATGTATTGATTAAGTATAATGTGGGAGATATCCCGAGAAGGATGTAGGTATATGTTTACCGGAATTATTGAAGAAAAAGGAAAAATCCGGAAGGTGCTCAGCGGAAAAGAATCCGGATCTGTTGAGATTAAGGCTTCAGTTGTTCTTGAAGGAACGAAAATCGGAGACAGTATAGCAGTCAACGGAGTATGTCTTACCGTGACTTCCCTTAAGGCAGACGGTTTTACTGCTGATGTTATGCCGGAGACCTTGAGACGAACTAACCTCGGAAAGCTTTCAATCGGTGCTGAGGTTAATCTGGAGAGAGCAATGGCAGCAGGCGGACGCTTTGGTGGCCATATAGTCAGCGGTCATATTGATGGAACAGGAGTTATAAAATCACTTAAGCCGGAAGGAAATGCGGTTTGGGTTTCGATTAATGCTGCTCCGGATATTTTGCACCTTATAGTAGAAAAGGGATCAATATGCATTGATGGAATAAGTCTTACCGTGGCCTATGTAGATGATAAGGAATTCAGAGTTTCAATTATTCCTCATACAGGCTCGGAGACAACACTTCTTGCTAAGAAAGCAGGCGATATTGTCAATCTGGAAAATGATATTGTCGGAAAATATATAGAAAAACTTATTAAGCCGTATAGCTCCACACAGGAACCGGAAAAAAAGAGCGGGCTCACTATGGAAATGCTGAGTGAATATGGTTTTTGACGGAGGTAACAATGAACAACGATTTTAATACTATTGAAGAAGCACTCGAGGCGCTTCGGGCAGGAAAAATCATATTGGTTACAGATGATCCCGACAGAGAAAATGAGGGAGACTTTATCTGTGCGGCAGAATTTGCAACCGGTGAAAATATCAATCTTATGGCAAGCCGTGCCAAGGGACTTATTTGCATGCCTATGTCAAAGGAGATTGCTGACAACTTAAATCTGTATCAGATGGTTCCTGAAAATACAGATAATCATTGCACCGCATTTACCGTGTCGATTGACCATATGGATACAACCACAGGAATTTCTGCGTATGAGCGTTCCCTCACAGCTATGAAAGTTGTGGAGGAGGGGGCAAAGGCTTCTGATTTCAGACGCCCCGGTCATATGTTCCCGCTTGTGGCTGTTCACGGAGGTGTGCTTGTGCGTGGCGGACATACAGAAGCTACTGTAGACCTTATGCGCCTTGCCGGATTAAAGCAGTGCGGACTTTGCTGTGAGATCATGAAGGATGATGGAACAATGATGCGCACTCCTGAGTTAAAGGAACTTGCGAAGGAGTTGGGTATAGTATTCATCACTATCAAGGACCTTGCAGACTATATAAGGATAAATGAGAAGCATGTTATGCGTGAGGCGGATGTTCATCTTCCTACCTCATACGGTGATTTCAGAGCTTACGGATATGTGAGTGATATTACAGGTGAACATCACATTGCGTTGGTAAAGGGAGATATCGGAGATGGTATGGATGTGCTCTGCAGAGTTCATTCTGAATGTCTGACCGGCGATGTTTTCGGCTCTTGCAGATGTGATTGCGGCAATCAGCTTGCCAAGGCACTTATGCAGATTGAAAAGGAAGGCAGAGGAATTCTTCTCTACATGCGACAGGAGGGAAGAGGAATCGGTCTGATTAATAAGCTCAAGGCTTATGAGCTCCAAGAGAGAGGTCGCGACACTGTGGAGGCTAATGTCGAATTGGGATTTGCACCGGATCTACGTGAATATTGGCTCGGCGCACAGATTCTCAGAGACTTAGGAGTAAAGGAGCTGAGATTACTTACAAATAATCCGAGCAAGATTTACGGTCTTGACGGTTTGGGACTCAAGATTAAGGAGAGAGTACCGATTGAGGTGGATGTAACAGAATCGGCCCAGAAGTACATGAGAACAAAGAGCGAAAAAATGGGACATATTTTTACTCACCTCTATTAATGATAATAATTTTTTAATCTGTTCATTCAAAGAAAGGGAGACAAATAAATGAAAGTTATTGAAGGAAAGTTAGTAGCAAAAAAAGGCATGAAGGTTGGTATTGTTGCCGCACGTTTTAACGAGGTAATCGTTAATAAGCTTGTTGGCGGAGCAGTTGACGGACTTGTTCGTCACGGAGTTGATACCGATAATATCAGTACTGCATGGGTACCCGGAGCATTTGAGATTCCTCTTATTGCGCAGAAGATGGCTGAATCAGGAAAGTATGATGCTGTAATTGCTCTTGGCGCAATTATCAGAGGTTCTACATCTCACTATGATCTTGTCTGCAATGAGGCTGCAAAGGGTATTGCTCAGACCAGCATGAAGACAGGAGTTCCTGTAATGTTTGGTGTTATTACTACCGAAAACATTGAGCAGGCTATTGAGCGTGCAGGTTCTAAGGCAGGAAACAAGGGCTATGATTGCGCTCTTGGAGCTATTGAAATGGTTAACCTTGCAGAACAGCTTTAATTTCGGGATGATATAATGACTGCTGATAAGAAAATCAATCTGGTAATGGATTATGATGGAACTCTTCATGACAGCCGGGCAATATACGAGCCTGCCTTCAGAAGAGCGATGCTTGATATTGAAAAGTCAGGCTGGATTGAACACAAGGAATATACCTCGGAAGAAATCGTTTATTGGGTAGGCTTTTCAGCTCGGGAAATGTGGCTTAGATTTCATCCGGAGCTTAGCGAGGAACAGAGAAACTATGCGAGTAAGTTAATCGGCAGCTACATGCGCGAGGCTTTGGAAAACGGTATGGCAAGACTGTATCCGGGAACGGAAGAAACCATGGATACACTTAGCCATAGCTATCGATTAATTTTCCTCAGTAATTGTGACCGAGGATATATGGAGGCGCATAAGAAAATATTCGGGCTTGACAGATGGTTTGAAGCATTCTACTGTACCGGAGATTATGATTATGCCCCCAAGGAGGAAATTTTTTCTAAGTATATCTTCGAAGAGGGTAATGTTTATGTGGCAGTCGGTGACAGAATAAAGGATATTACTCTTGCAAAAAGCAGCGGAATTCGTGGAGTAGGCTGCTTGTACGGTTTCGGAAGCAAAGAGGAATTGAGCGGGGCAGATATTTTGATCGAAGATGTGTCCGAGTTAAGCCAAGCTTTGGAAGAACTGAAGAAGTTTTGAGATAATCAATCATGCTTGTGTAAAAGCAAGTGTGATTGATTTTTTTGTCCGAATATAATAAAATAAATTGATTAAGTATATAAAAATGCGTTGACTATGTCTTGTGGTCAAACGCATAGGAGACAGAAGATATGGTAGAGACAGATATCAAACTTACTGTCGGGGATTTGTACGATTACAATCTCAGACATTCATATACGCAGATTTCAACTCTGCTTGCCACTGTGATTGGTATAGCGGGAGTGGCAGTGGGAATTTATTGGAGACAGCAGTATTGGATAATGATGATTGTAATCGGAGCACTGCTTATCCTTTATATGCCCTTCACTCTTTTGGTTAAGAGCAGCCAGACTATAACGTTATCACCGGCAATGAAAAATCCGGTGCACTATCTTCTCAATGAAGAGGGCATTACTGTTTCACAGGGTGACCAGAGCCAGACTCTTGCATGGGATGGAGTACACAAGGCGGTATCTACGGGCAGAAGTATTATTATTTATACTTCCAAAAATTCGGCATCCGTTTTCCCGAGAAAACAGGTGGGAGAAGCACTTCCGCTTTTGATTCAGACTATTTCGACAAATCTTGATCCCAAGAAAAACAAGATTAAGCAGTAGACAAGAGGCAATTATGCATACTATAGAATACGAAACATTTTCACCCGAGGAGACCTTTGCTATAGGCGAACGTTTCGGACGAGAGGCCAAGCCGGGACAGGTGCTTGCACTCACAGGAGACCTGGGCGTGGGTAAAACGCTTTTCACTCAGGGGCTTGCCAGAGGGCTTGATATAGACGGTCCTGTCAGCAGTCCGACCTTTACAATTGTACAGGTTTATGAGAACGGCAGATTACCGTTTTATCATTTTGATGTTTACAGAATAGCTGATCCCGAGGAGATGGATGAGATTGGCTTTGATGATTATGTATACGGAGAGGGCATTTGTCTTATAGAATGGGCGGAGCTTATCGAGGAAATTTTGCCTGAAAATTGTATCCGCATTATTATCGAGAAAAATCTTGAAAAGGGATTCGATTATCGTTTGATTAAGGTCAGCGGTATGGAGGAATAAATGAAGATTATAGGTCTTGACAGCTCCGGACTTGTGGCAGGAGTGGCGCTCTGGGAGGATGGAATAATCAGAGCGGATTATACAACCAATTATAAAAAGACTCACTCACAGACTTTGCTTCCCATGCTCGATGAAATTCGCGGGATGACAGAGCTTGATATGAATAGTATAGATGCTATTGCTATAGCTGCCGGCCCGGGCTCTTATACCGGACTCAGAATCGGTGCAGCTACTGCAAAAGGACTTGGATTTGCGCTTGATAAGCCTATCATCGAGGTGCCTACTTTAGAGGGACTTGCCTATAATATGTGGGGAACCTCTGATGTGGTATGCCCTTTGATGGATGCTCGCAGGCAGCAGGTATATGCAGGTATATATGATTTCAATCCTGAACTTAATGTGTTGATGGAGCAGAGTGCTATTCCTGTTACGGACGTCCTTGATAAAGTAAATGAGATCGGGCGACCGGTTATTTTCCTTGGTGACGGAGCTCCTGTATATAAAGCGATTATAGAAGATATGGTTAAGGTACCCTTCAAATTCGCACCGGCTCATCGCAGTCACCAGAGTGCGGCATCTGTTGCAACTCTTGGTGCAATATATTTTGCACAGGGTAAGGTTGTTTCGGCAGCAGATCACGCTCCTGTTTATTTGAGAAAGAGTCAGGCAGAGAACGAAGGCCCCAAGGATTTTCTTATTTAAGCATTTATATTTAAGGCATTTATTTGAATTCTTTGTTTTGCAGTTTGTATATTTGTTTCTTCTGTCAGATGCGAAGAACGGAGTTCATAAGATATATGGATAAATTGATTATTCGTAAAATAGAAGAGGGTGATATGGCAGAGCTGGCGGCCATTGAAGCTGAATCCTTCAGTACGCCGTGGTCGGAACAGTCCTTTCGCGAGCTGCTCTCTTTGGATTATGCGCATTATCTTGTGGCATTATATGACGGAGAGCTTGCAGGTTCGGCAGGTATGCGAGTTATATGCGATGAAGGTAATATCGACAATGTAGTTGTAAAGCCGACTCTTCGTGGTAAGGGAATCGCGAATGAATTGATAGCAGAACTTATTAAGCTTGGCGACTCAATGGGAGTAGTTGCTTATTCATTAGAGGTTCGCGTGAGCAATGCCTCGGCTATTCATGTATATGAAAAAAATGGTTTTGTAAATGAAGGCATCAGGCCGCGCTTTTATGAAAAGCCGGTTGAGGATGCAATGATAATGTGGCGCAGATAAGCGCTTTTGATTAAGTGGGTATTATTAATGTTGGATGTTTGCTTGCTGGGAACAGGTGGTATGATGCCACTGCCATACAGATGGCTGACCTCGCTAATGATGAGATATAACGGAAGCAGTATTTTGATTGATTGCGGTGAGGGCACACAGATTGCTATGAGGGAAAAGGGCTGGAGTCCTAATCCAATTGATGTGATTTGTTTTACTCATTACCATGCTGATCATATAAGCGGATTGCCGGGAATGCTTCTCAATATGGGAAATGCAGATAGAACTGAACCGCTTTTGCTCATAGGTCCCAAGGGACTTGAGAGAGTGGTAAATGCACTTAGGGTGATTGCACCTGAGCTCCCTTTTGAGCTTAAGTTTATGGAGATAACCGAACAGGAGCAGGTGTTTGAATTTGACGGTTACAGACTCAAGGCATTCAGAGTTAATCACAGCATGGTGTGCTATGGCTATACCATGGAGATAGACAGACAGGGACGTTTTGATAAGGAACGTGCTGAAGCAGCGCAGATTCCGATGAAGCTTTGGAGTAAGCTGCAAAAGGGCGAAGTTATTGAGGCGGATGGGGTGACTTACACACCTGATATGGTACTTGGAGAGAGTCGTAAGGGACTTAAGGTAACATATTGTACCGATACCAGACCTACTGAAAGTCTGGTTAAGGCGGCGGTCGGATCGGACCTTTTAATACTCGAGGGTATGTACGGTGACCCTGAGGAGGCGGAAAAAGCCCGCCAGAAAAAGCACATGACTATGCAGGAGGCAGCACAAATTGCTGTTGATGTCAATGCTACCGAGTTATGGCTTACACATTATAGTCCGTCTATGAATTGGCCGGATAATTATAAGGATATGGTTAAAGCTATATTCCCTAACGCACACATTTCCAAGGATGGAAGAAGTGTCGAACTTAATTTCGAAGATTGATGTATTTTAACAGAGGAACCCGTAGATGAAGTTGAGACCACGTACTACGAGAATTACAATTATCATAACGATTCTTATTCTTGCAGTAGTGGCATACTATGCTTATCTGTCGAATAAGACCAGAACAGAGAGAGCAGCAGCCAGTATGACAGTGGTTGAGGAGACTCTTTCACGAGACCTTAATAACAACTATCCTCCGACTCCTAAGGAGGTAATTAAGTACTACAACGATATTACGAAGTGCTTGTATAACGAGACCTGTACCGACGATGAAATAGAGCGTCTTGCTATGAAAAATAGAGGACTTTATGATGAGGCTCTCCTAAACGCAAATGAATTGGGAACCTATCTGATTAAGGTTAGGTCAGATGTTGCCGAGCATAAGGATAAAAAGGTTACGATAATAAATATAGCGCTCGCGTCAAGTACAAATGTAGATTATTACACGCGGGACGGATATTCCTTTGCACGATTGATGTGTACGTATACTATGAATGAAAACGGAACAAATTCTACAACGCAGATGGTATATCTGTTGCGCAAGGATTCCAACAAGCAGTGGAAGATTTACGGTTGGGATTTTGCTGAAAATGTAGATATAAACGGTGATGGTGTTCCGGGAGATTGATGATGGCAGAAGATATTTTGATATTGGGAATAGAGAGCTCGTGTGATGAGACGGCTGCATCTGTTGTAAAAAACGGAAGAGAAGTTTTGTCCAATACTATCTATTCGCAGATTGATTTACATACATTATATGGCGGAGTTGTACCTGAAATTGCTTCAAGAAAGCATATTGAGAAAGTAAATCAGGTGATCGGGCAGTCTCTTTCGGAGGCAGGAGTGAGCCTGGGAGATATCGACGGAATTGCCGTAACCTATGGTCCGGGACTGGTGGGAGCTCTGCTGGTCGGGGTATCAGCAGCTAAGGCTATCAGCTTTGCAAGTGGAGTACCTCTTGTCGGAGTACATCATATAGAGGGACATATCAGCGCTAACTATATTGAAAATAAAGAACTTCAGCCGCCTTTTATGTGCCTTGTTGCTTCCGGGGGACATTCACATCTTGTACTCGTTAAGGACTATGGTGAGTATGAGATTATTGCAAGAACCCGCGATGATGCTGCAGGTGAAGCCTTTGATAAGGTGGCGCGTGCCATTGGGCTGGGATATCCCGGCGGTCCTAAGATTGATAAGATTTCTAAGGAAGGCAATCCGGATGCTATTGTATTCCCTCGCGGTAAGGTTGAGGGCAGTGATTATGATTTCAGCTTCAGCGGACTCAAGTCGGCTGTTTTAAATTATCTTAACGGATGTCGTATGAAGGGAGAGGATTTCTCTCAGGCAGATGTTGCGGCTTCATTTCAGAAGTCTGTTATAGAAGTACTTGTGGAGCATTCTTTGAGAGCTGCCAAGGATTACGGAATCGAGCAGTTTGCTATTGCAGGCGGAGTGGCTTCGAATTCATCACTTCGTGCAGCCTTTGAAACGGCTTGTGAGAAGAGAAAGATTAAATTCTATCACCCTTCACCTAAGCTTTGTACTGACAATGCGGCAATGATTGCGGCTGCAGGATATTATGAATATATTAAGGGCTACAGAAGCGGATATGATCTCAATGCAGTTCCCAATCTTGCTATTGGAGAAAAGCAGGGAGTATTTATCCTCTGATGAATTGATGTTAGAGTGGAAGCATTTATTTCCAACTAATATATTAACACTACAACAGGAGCATTTTCTGTGATGAACAACAAGAAGCATTGCACACTGGTTCTTTTAGCCGGTGGTCGCGGAAAAAGAATGGGTACAGATGTGCCTAAGCAGTTCATTGAATTAAATGGAAAACCTGTATTATGGTACAGCTTGAGAGCGGCAGAGGAATCTGCCGTTATTGATGAATGCGTTCTTGTAGTGCATCCTGATGACGTTGATTTCGTAAATAATGAGCTTTTAAGTAAATATTCTTTCAATAAGGTAAGGCGTATAGCATTCGCAGGCAGTGAAAGATATGAGTCGGTATGGTCGGGATTATTATGCCTTGCGGGATGTGATTGGAGCAAATTGACAGAAGTTGAGAAAAAAGAAGTCTTGAGTGATGCCGGGTTAAAGGATCAGATTAATACTGATATTATTTTTATTCACGACGGAGCAAGACCATTTGCAGATGAGACCATATTTAACAATTGCTATGAAGGAGCAATCAGATATGGTGCATGTGTTGCGGCCGTGAAATCCAAGGATACGGTTAAGCTTGTCGACGACAACGGAAAAATAATCAGCACACCCGACAGAAATACTGTTTGGAATATGCAGACGCCTCAAACCTTCGAGGCTCAGCTTATTTTTGATTCATATAGAAAAGTAATGGCTTTAGAAAGTATAAATATCACGGATGATGCCCAGGCGGTTGAACTGATGGGTGGAAGAGAAGTGTATGTGGTTGAAGGCTCCTATACCAATATCAAGGTAACAACTCCGGAGGACATGGTAACTGCAGAATCATTTGTGAACGGTAAATAATATTTATAGAAAAGCAGGGGAGCCGATGATAAAAATCGGCTTCTTTTTATTTTGCAAGAAGCCGCAAACCCTTGATAAATAAGGCTTTGAAAAAACGACTCAAAAAAAATAAAAAAATTTCAAAAAAGAGTGTTGACATTTATATATGGATGTTATATATTAGTCAAGTCGCGTGTGACAAGCAACAAACACAAGCGAAACAAAATAAATATGGAGAGGTATCGAAGTGGTCATAACGAGGCGGTCTTGAAAACCGTTTGTCCGCAAGGGCGCGTGGGTTCGAATCCCACCCTCTCCGCTTCAGGATTTCAAAAAATGGAATCTTGATTGAACCTTGATAACTGAACAGCAATGCAACCCTGAATAACATTCCAACCATCAGA
>JAKSRU010000053.1 GCA_024403475.1 Lachnospiraceae bacterium
GCCTTGTCTCTTTTCCTTCAATATTCAGTTTTGTAGCTTTCTTCAGTTCTCTAAAGCTTTCCATCAAGACACCTCAAAACTCATTTCTAATCTGCTTTTCGACTACTTTATTATACCCTTACCGACAAATATGTCCATAAGTTGAGTTCCATACAGCATTACCACCATCATAATTGCACATATTCCGCAGGAAATCCATAGCGTTACATCAGACAAAAACAATGTAGTAGGATCAGCCTCTCCCTTGCCCTTAAATACAAGCAGCAGATATCTGGTAACTATAAAAAGAACAACCGGCACGGTATAGACCAGATTAGATTCCTGTGATATAGACCATAGCGAATAGAAAACCATAGCCAATGCTGCACACATAAATACAGCACCATCCAAGAAATTCTTGTCGTAATAATCAAGAACACTTCTGGTTTCTTCTCCTAAGTGATTGCACATCTCGCCTCTACGCTTTCCAAAGGCCATGAACAACGACAATGCAACCACTGTAAGGAACATCCAATGTGATACTCCTGCACTCACTACTGTTCCACCCACAAGTACACGAAGCACAAAACCGGCTGCAATACAGAAGCAGTCAATGATTGGCATTCTCTTAAGCCATTTCGAATACAACAGATTAATCAGGCTATACACGATGACAAAGGCAAGTGCATCAAGGTTAATCCATGCAGCCAAGCCCAATCCGCCCAGCAAAAGTACCGCAAACAATACCCAGGCACAAGGAAATGAAAGTTGTCCTGATGCTATAGGACGATTCCTTTTCACTTTATGATTTCTGTCCTTCTCTACATCACTGATATCGTTGATTACATAAATCGCCGATGATATCAAGCAAAAAGCCAAGGCCAAAATAACCGCCTTTAAGAGTCTGTCCCATTCAAACATTTCCAATGAGAATACGATTGGGCTTAACACAAAGACATTTTTAAGCCAACTCTTAATTCTCATCTCTTTTAGAACTGCTCCAAATGAAAAACCTTTTTTCATTCATATCTCCTATACAGAGTAATCTTCTGTAGGTCAACAACACTACCCACTACAATATCAAACGATAAAGTCTTATTTCGAATCCCTTGCAAGCCCCCTTCATATATCGGTAAACAGTTCGTGCAGAATACCAAATATTCTGAAGTTCAATGAAATGACTACTCGGATTCTCAACAGTAAACAGGTATACAAGCTCATGCTCCTCGTCAAGCTTATGATAAAAGTTTGCTACTCCTCCGTAATACTCCTGGTTTCCGGCAAAAAACTCATCTCTTTGAGAAGCCGAAGTCATTACATAATAAACAGTTCCGTACTTAAATTTCGTGGGATCAGCATTTTCAAAATTGCTGAATGCACCATAATATCCCCCCGGATCCAAAGGAGTATTGCAATCGTGGCATGTATTATTCTCATTAATATTCATCTCCTCAAATACATCCTGAAGGAATATTCTGCTATCCGGAGCAAGAAAACTTCCACACATAGCCATAGAACCTGCCATCAAGCTTCCCATAGGGAGTAAGAACATTATCAAGACACATGCTAATTTAGCTACCTTATGCTTTTTCAACAACTTATGTATATCCTCAAAAGCATAAAACAATCCGAAGCTTCCAAAGAAAAGAGCCACCGCATAAAGTGGCAAAGTATATCTTTCCCAATGAACATGAAGTGTAGAAATAGGGATCAAATATACAAGGAATGTAATAAGAATAGCCGAAGCCTTCCAATCCTTCTTAAATGACCTAATCACACCATATATGCTTCCCAATGTAAGTATCAATCCTACATGTTCACCGGTTGTCTTAAGATAATACCATATAGTCTGTCCGAAATTCAGACCGTCACCACCTAAATGATACAATCCGTTCTGCCCTGCTGCTGCCGCAACAACATCCTTGTAATCTACAATCAGAATAGGCGATACCGCCATTATCCCCGCTACATACATAAGAATGGCTATTACAGCCTCTCTTAATATCATCAAGGGTTTCTTATAGTAAGTTACACATACTGTAACCGCAAGTATCACACATCCGAATATACCTGTGAACTTCTCGCAGGTAGCAATAGCAGAGAATAAAGCCATTAAAAAAAGCTTAAATACAGAAGGCTTTTTTAAATAACGTATGCCCACATATATTACACACATTAAAAAAAATAACAGTGGAACATCTGGTGTAATATAGTGTGAATGCTCAATAAATGCCGGGAATACTGCAAAAAGCATACTTGCAAAGAGTGCCTGCCTTTTTCCCCAATTACATGCAATAAAATAGGACAACACAACAATACCTATACCAAATAATGCAACAATAATCCTCGATCCAACAATAAATGTGGAAATATGCTCATGAAAATTCAGCTCAAAATCATCCATTCCCTTAGGTTGGAAATATAGATCCTGAATGCCAATATACAGAAGGGTATTCATCTTAATCAGTACATGATTAGGTCTATAATAATAATCTTCCACCTCGAAGCTTCTATCGCGTGCACATTCGTATGCCTTATTAAATATAATTCCTTCATCAGGATGAAGATTAGTATTGGGCAATCCCCAATTTATACCTACAATTCTAAGTAGAATAGCCAACGCAAATATAACACCTAATAACACATAGTGAATTCGGTCCAATATATTCCCATTTGCTTTCTTATTATCTACACCATTTGCTTTACTCACCTTCATTTATATCTCCCAAATTTGCTTGTATTTTTTCTTCATTGGCTTCACCTTTTTTACCACAAACAGCAATCAATACAATCGGCAACATTAAGTACAACGGCCATGAATAACGAAATGATGACATCGGTGAAAGCAACATTATTCCAAACTGAGCTATCATTGGCAAAAACATCGGTAATTTCTTGGTAATAAAACGCTTGTCTTTCCATGCAATTATTATCGAGTATATAAGTAACCATGCCGAAAAACCCGGCACAAAGAACAGTCTTACCACATAGATATCACGCCATCTATCCGACAAACACATACTTTTGTAAAAATTCGTTATCGCTTCTGCGTTCAAAACAGCTTTTCTTTCAAGCGGCACCACGAATAGTTCCGGATCATAATTATCATACATCACATAAGAATATCCATAATATCCGGGGTACCAATACCCCAAAGTATTTGACAAAAATGCCACTACATAATCCTTGGTAAACTGCTTACCTGTTTTTAAATAAAACCGCCAAAAAGCAACAGGATTTTCGTCATAGTGGGCTGAATAGAAGCTACTTTTAGCCGGATCAGCAAAGAATGGATCATACTCCCGTCCGGGCTTCCACTCTCTCCAATTTAGGTTGTCAATATAGTAATTCATCAGATCTGTTTGTTCTTCAGTAAGCTCATCTGCCCTTGTAACTGCTACTCGCTGCAGTTGTTGAATAGGAACACAAAGAGTCTCTCTCACTTCACCCTGCTGTATCCCCATAACCTTAAAAAACGGACCACTGTATATTTCAAACAACACTATCGGGATTAATACAACCGGAATTAAAATCAAATATTTTTTTATATTTTTGATGCTCTTAATTCTGAGAATAAGTAATATTGCAAAACAAAATATAAATATATGTATCCCATTATTTCTGAACGCACACATTAAGAAACTCACAACAGGGAATATAAAAAGATTGCTTTTCTTTGTAACATACTCCATAGGTTCAGATACAATATCGGTATAATGACATACAAACAGCAAAAGAAATGCCGAATGAAATACATCCTTTGTCATAGTCACAGACAGCATTGCATTCTCAAACCATAACGCTGAACCTATTGCTACAATCAGCACAATAATACTTGCTATTTTTTTCTTTTTAAGATAAACCGTAAGTCTTGCCAACGCATAGCTAAGTACAATCATCTGTACAAGCGAATATACCCCTATACCATATTCATAACCACCAAGCATCCTCTCTCCGAAACGCATGAACACACGAATAAGCCAAGTATGCAACACCGGATGGTGATTGCTGCTAATCGTTGCTAATGCGCTGCCGGTTTGTGAGAGGGTATCATACGACAATACTCCCGGATAAACCATAAGATACACAGGAATCCAAGCCAATAAAATAAATCCCCATGTAATAAACAAAAATCTGCGGTTACCAATGCTATCGAGTAGCTTTGTTATATGTTTGTCCGCCTTGCTAATACTTTGAAAAATGCGACTATTTTGTATTACAGCCTTCTTATTCGGTATAATCGAAAAAATCAACAAATTGAATATTATTCCCAACACCAAACATATAGTGAAGGGCAATATATATGCTCGCTTAAATGATAAATCTTGAGATTCTATCATTGGACCTACAATTGCATATAATACACTGTAAACCAGTGCAAGCACGACCGCTATGATGCGTTTTGCCATCTGATTTTCTCCTATAATACATAAAATGTCCCTAAATTTATATTATACATATGTCAGAGTAAAATATCAAATAATCAGATGCCATCATCAATAACAATGCTCAATTAAAAAGAACCTCATTTTAACTGCATGTTAAAACAAGGTTCTATATAATAAATATTTAACTGAAAGCAATTCTATCTTTTTAGTGGCCTTCTATCATCGCGGCACCGACTTCAAAATGATACTTTACGATTCCTATGTCAACCTTACTCATTACTCCGCCTTTATCAATGAATTCAACTGTATCATCCTCTTTGAGAACTATTTCAAACTTCTGCTGATTTATGGCAGTCGGAGCGAGCAGAGCAGCTTTTACGCCCTCCTCAAACCAAGCAGGACGCGTAGCTTTTGCTGAGCTAACCTGCTCAACAGTCTTTGATTTTCTTTCTTTACCGTTATTTACTCCATAGCCGATAGCAATAGAAATAACAATTCTTTCGCCTTCCCCAACCACAGCCGGCATCTTCTTTCTGTTGAAGGTTCCCGCCCAGCAGGTATTGAGTCCGAGTGTCTGCGCGAAGAGTACAATCCTTTCTCCGTAATAACCGATTCTTTCATCCAGCGTCTCATCATCAGGACCGACACAGGCTATTACACTGGGAGCGCTTCCGAGCCCCATAAATTTGTTCATCAATTTGGTGTATGTATCACCGGCATCCACGCAAAGCTGGAAATGTACATTTCCCTCTTTGTTACAGGCAGCAATCATCTCATTTAACGCTTCTATCTTATCTGCTTCGATAGGCTTATCAATATAATTTCGAACTGAATGTCTCTCTCTGATGGCCTCTATTTCTGTCATAACAATCTCCATTTCATTCCATGAAATGTGTGCGCACCATGCTGTACATCCCTTGCGTATGCCACCAATAGTGCGGTGTAAAAAATTTTTTTCACACCATCCCTCACAACATCACATTAAAATCACTTGTTGTCAAATGAAACTTTGCTGGCATCCATAATAGTATGCAAAATACGATAAAGCTCTCCCGCATCCTCCGGACTGAGCGATACACACTTAGCAACCTTGGCAGGGACTGTAACGGCCTTTTCCTTCAGAGCCTCGCCTTCCTTGGTGAGCGATACTATCAAGCTTCTTTCATCCTCCTTGGATCTGGTTCTTTCGACATAACCCTTTTTCTCCAAGGTCTTAAGTACAGGAGTCAATGTACCTGAATCCAAAAAGAGATAATCTCCAAGTCCCTTAACAGAAATCTCTTTCTGTTCCCACATTACCATCATTGTAATGTACTGAGTATAGGTCAAATCTATCTCATCCAAAAACGGCTTGTACTGTCTGACAACCTCCTTCGCGCATACATATAACGGAAAGCATAATTGGTTTTCCAGCTTTAAGCAATCATATTTATCCATATAAACCTCCAGGAACTAATCTCACTATTTAATTTAGCACAATTAAGTACTCCATAAAAGGTTATTTATGGGAATAAATTAGAAATTATAATGTTTTCAATACTAAATCTCTCACCAATGAAGAATCGGCAGTAGGCTCAAATCTTCCAACAATTTCACCATCTCTGCCTATTACAAACTTTGTGAAATTCCATTTAATCTTTCCATTGTTTTTATAATCAGGATATTTCATATGACCACACATTGCACGGTAAGATGCAAAAATAGGAAGTAAGATGCAAAAAAGCTCCGCAGCATATGCTGCAGAGCTCTAATCATATATAATTTCAAATCACTTATTAATCTTGAACATCCCATATTGAATAGGATCGCCAAAGGAAATATCCACCAATGCCTCAGTACCGATAATATCCTCATAATACTTGGGTTCAAGACCATATCCCGGTCGAACTATTCTTACATTTTCAGGAGTAAACTTCTCACCCTTTTTAATATCCTTTGCACAGAAGAGTGACTTTCTTGCAGTCATACTTACCTTCTCCTGATCAGTAGGACCATAAGCAATATGACCAATAGCTCTTTCTGCCTGCCTAATATCGGTGACCATCTGTGCAAATTCCTCTTTATTCATAGAGAAAAATGAATCAGCGGTCTCTACTTCACGAGTAATACAAAAATGCTTTTCAATAATGTTAGCACCCAGCGTCACGGCTACTATTGCTCCCAAGCTACCCTGTGAGTGATCTGAAAGCCCTACCGGAATATCAAAAAGCTCCTGCATATTCTTAAGTGTACTGAGGTTCATCTGGTCTGTAATGGCAGGATATGCACTTGCACATCTAAGTAAGGCAATCTGATTATTTCCTGTACTTTTTGCAGCATTTACTGCAAGTTCAATTTCCCCAAGAGTTGCCATTCCTGTCGACATAATTACAGGTTTTCCTTTAGACGCCACATATTTAATCAAAGGAATATCAACAAGTTCAGGTGACGCTATTTTATAAAAACCGACGCCCATATCCTCAAGGAAATCAACTGCCGTAAAATCAAAAGGAGTTGAGAAAAAATCAATTCCGGCCTTTTTCGCTTCTTCCATCAGTTCCGGCTGCCATTCCCAAGGAGTATAGGCTTTAGAAAAAAGTTTGTACTGTGTATTACAGTCAGCCCATGGGCCACCGGGAATTCTAAAGAATTCATTATCACAATCCAAAGTAATTGTATCTGCCGTATATGTCTGAATTTTAATGCAATCTGCTCCGGCTTCTTTAGCTGCCCATATTATCTCCTTCGCATATTCTTTACTTCCGGCATGATTAGCAGACATTTCGGCTATTATATATGTCGGATTTCCTATTCCTATTTCACGACCATTGATTTTAAAATTCATTGTACTATTTCTCTCAATTATTATTCTTATAATCTTCTTTGATAAGTGAAAGCGAATGCATATCTAGGTATTTACCTTCTTGATATATTCGCTGGCGCATAGTTCCTTCAAAAACAAACCCTACTTTTTTAAGCAATTTGTCAGCAAACGGATTACCCTCAACGGTTCTGCAATATATACAATTTAATCTTAAATAATCAAACGCATACGTAAGCATCGCATTTATCGCACATTCCATATCGCCTTTAATTCTATCTTCTAATACTGCCATTATTTTATGGCCAAGTTCAGCTGTTCCATTGTTACGATCTATATCATAAAGCATTATTACGCCGATAGTCTTTCCGTTTTCAAGCTCAATCATCAGTCGAATCTGAGTATCAGTATTTCGATATTTGCTCATCCAGTCCTTCTGTTGTTCGGGACTAATCGGTACTGTACAATGCCCCATAGCCTTTTCAATCTCCGGTGACTGCATCATGTTATATAAAATATCGAAATCTCGCTCCTCTATTGCACGCAGCTTGACGCATCCATTCTCTAATACCATACTTACCTCCGGATAATATCCTAATATAGAAATATTATCACATATGAGAGAAAAGTGAAAGTAAGCCTCTTATTTTCGAGTCCACTGAGAGGTTGCACCAAAGCTTCCTTCGGTACTCATAGTTACGCCCTTATCTTCTTTGTGCTTTGAGGTTGCTCTCTTTTTATTGAGCAAATCAAGGAATTTATTCTCATCAATCGGAAGTGATACTGTTTCACCTGTCCAGCTTGAAAGGTACATTGCATTTGATATCATAAGCCCGTTGATACCTTCTCTACCATCTGCCACCAAGGGGGTTCCTTCTGCAATATGCTTTGCAAAAGCATTCATAACTCCGATATGTTGAGGATTATCTCCATCTGTCTCAATTGTCTCCTCAGTAATTGCAGGGGTAGCATAGCCGATACGAGCAGTCTTGCACCACTCACGCTCATCAGACTCTAGTCTCCAGAACTTGATGCTGTTATAATCACATACAATTTTGCCCATAGTTCCGGTAATCTCGAGACGGTTGGTTCCCGGTGCATCTCCGGTGGTAGTGACAAATACACCTGTTGCGCCATTTTCAAATTCCATATATGCGGTTACATCATCTTCAACCTCAATGTCATGCCACTTAGCTTCATGACAGAACGCATGAATTTTTACAGGCATTCCAAACAGCCACTGAAGAAGATCCAACTGATGAGGGTCCTGATTGAGGAGCACACCGCCACCTTCTCCTGCCCAAGTGGCTCTCCAGTCTCCGGAATCATAATAAAACTGAGTTCTGTACCAATCAGTGATAATCCAGTTAACTCGTTTGATGTCACCGATTTCCTTGGTATCTATAATCTCCTTAAGCTTTCTGTATACGCAATTGGTACGCTGGTTGAACATCATAGCAAAGGTGAGTTCAGGATGCTTATCCGCCTCCGCAATCATTTCTCTTACCTGAAGTGTATATACTCCTGCAGGCTTTTCACACAAAACATGCAAACCGTTTTTAAGTGCTAAAATAGTCAATTCGGGGTGCTGATAGTGAGGTACTGCAATAAGAACTGCTTCGCACAAGCCACTCTCAATCAAATCCTTACCTTCTTCAAAAATCACTGCTCCGGGTACCTTTTCTTTAACCCATTCGCGTCTTGCTGCCTTTCTGTCTGCTGCCGCAACAATCTCAATTCCGGGACATTTTCCTGCCATCACGTTATCTACATGCATTCCGGCAATTCCACCCACACCGACAATACCTAATTTAAGCATAATCATCCTCCTATAAAATCAATTACATGCTTAACCGCATTACAAGCAGCACTGAAAGCTGTCTTCGAATCAGGGTAGCTCTCCTTATGTTGCAGCTCCTCAGACTGTAAGTCAGTCAAGCCGTTGAAAACATGCAGATGAGGCTCCACAGTAAGTATCACCTCATCATTTCTTGACTTGAATACATCCTCCAATATTTCAGGCACTGAACCATCGCCATTTCCTACAGACACCACACTTCCATCCTGTTTGAGCGCATCCTTCATGTGGAAATATGTAATTGTATCCTTTTGAAGAGCATACGCCTCCTTGGAATCCACATCACACTGAATATAATTTGCAGGATCAAAAATTATACCCAATCTTCCTCCAAAGTAATCATACAATTCCCGACATCTGACTGCAGTATCGCCATATATTCCTTTTTCATTTTCATGACAAAGCTTAATACCTTCACGCTCTGCCACATCCAGCATTTTTTCAAGACGCATAAGCACCTTGTCCCTGTAATCAACCGGATTGCAATCCTTAGGTAAATAAAAGCTAAACATTCTGATTTTATTGCATTCAAGTATCTTACAAACTTCAATTGATTTTTTTAACTTCTCTAAATGCTCCTCAAAAGGATCTTCAATTCCTATCTTTCCGTAGGGAGAACCTAATGCCGACAGACGTATATTATTGGCATCCAGCTTCTGCTTAATTCGTTTTGCATCCTCAATTGTTAAATCAGCGCAGTTAACCCCATCTACGCCTCTTAATTCAATCATAGATACATTTGCCTTCTTAAGTTCGGTAATCTGTTCATCTAAATTTGATGAAGCCTCATCTGCAAAAGCAGACATAATAAATTTTGCCAAGCCCTCATACCTCCTTCTATTTATATCTATATTTTATTAGCATATATAACATACTTCTATGCAAACACAGCTTGTAAATATGCATATTCTGCAATATAGTATTGATAGGGAGGATTATTGTATGGATTACATGGCTCATTATGAAAAATCACCCAGACTATGGTCGCAGGGACTCCATGCCCACGATTACTATGAAATATTTATCCACTTAGAAGGCGGACGAAATTATTGCGTCGATGACCGTATATATGAGCTCAAGCCCAATCAATTATTAATCATTCCTCCACTCCATATGCACGGACTGGTATGCGATCGCGACTTGGTCGATTACGAGCGCTGCTATCTCTATCTGTCTCCTGAAATGATACAAAAATGCGACATCGATAAAATGAATCTTTCAGGCATCCTGGATTCCTCTGTGAAAAAAAATAAAACTCTGTCCGATTTATCAGAATCGGATGCAGAGCTTTGCAAAAAAATTCTCCGGAATATAGAACAACAGACCAACAGTTCAAGCAGTAAAGAATCTAAACTTCAGAGCAACTTCGAGCTGTATATCAACATTTTTCGAGTGCTTCAGATTGTGTGCAACAATCTCTCTTCCGGCGAAACAATTGCGCCGCAAAAGACTACTGAAACTCAAATTGTAAAGATTCTTCACTATATAAATGAACACTTTACACAAAATATTTCAGTTGAAAGTATAAGCAAAGAATTTCATATCTCCGAGTCCTCACTTTCACACCGCTTCAGAGCCTACGTAAATAAGAGTGTATATGAATACATTCTATACAAACGTATTATTTTGGCTAAAGAGCTGATGTACAGCAACTTATCCTTGACTGAAATTGCTTATAAATGCGGCTTCTCAGACTACTCAAATTTTCTAAGAGTATTCACTAAACAAACCGGGATTTCGCCCAAACAATATAGGGATATACAGTGATACAAAATACTTATTAAGCATTTATGCTTCCCTGTGAAGCGCTATATTTACACCTTATTCCTTTTCGCCTTACCAATCATATACTTAGCGAACTTAAACAACCAAATTCGAATATAATCCACAAGCGTTCCGGTCAAATATACAATCAATACAGCCAGTACTATTCTACCAAGAAATACTATAGGTGGCTTGTCAGCTATAGTCCTCAGACCAAGCCAATGCTGCCATTCATATCTGACACTCAGGTTCTCATGAAACAAGTACACGCCCAGCGCCATCGGCGACAGGTAACATATAACCTTTCCAATTCCGTTCTGCCTATCCTTCATAGTCGCAAATGCTGCAAAAATACCAACCGATGCAGCCAGTACCAAAATATGATTGTACTCCAAGCTATAATTAATAAGGTCTTCCAAATGTTCCTTATATACAACTACATATTGTACTGCAACTACCAAAGCCAGATTTACAGCTGAGCTGATGCAATATATTATCATTCCTCTATGAGGTTTACTTAAAAAAACAAAACCATATAATCTGAAATATGCACCAATCATAAAGACAATAACATACCAAAAAAATGAATAGCCTTTAGTGTCTGATGTGAAACGTATCGGTACTAAGCTTTTCAAAAAGCACTCATATATCAAGCATAAAATCAGAACTGTCTGAAATCTTCTTTTACTAATTGCCTTGATTCCCTTAGCAAGAACAGGTTGCAAAATATAAACCAAAACATATGCCGTTATAAACCAAAACATCTCCATATGTATTGGAAAAATATTGTCTAATATAAAATATATAGTCAAGTCACCGGTTTGAATTATCCCGGTTGCATAACATAACGCAAATCCTCCAATAGAGTAAAATACCGTCTGCGCAACCAATTCAATCAAACGACTCAACTTAAATTCCGACTCAACCAGAAAATAGCCTGATATAAGCATAAAAATATTAACCGCACCAACACATAAAACTTCAAGAATCCAGGCAATCCACGTGTTTGGCAGTTTCATATTTTCCATAGTCAAATTAACAAGCAACTCACTCTTACTTAACGCATGCAAAAAAACAACCATAATCATTGAAATGATTCTTAGACATTCAAATTTTGCATTTCGTCCGGATTTTGTTATATTCATATATCCTCTTTCGATTAAAAATAATTATTATTTACTCTACATATTTAACTAATAATAACACAAATTAAGAACCCTAACCTATAAATTTTGATTCAAGCACTTTTATGCAAACTTGCTTTATTTTCTCATTATGATAAAATATCTCTGAAATTTATTTACACAATCGATTACGGAGTCTGTGTATGTGCAAATTAAGTATTATCGTTCCTGTATATAATATGGCAAGCGACGGGAAACTGGAATATTGTATCAATTCCTTGCTTAATCAAACCATCTCTAACTATGAGATAATCACCGTCGATGACAAATCTACTGATAATTCACTCGAGATACTTCATCGTTATGAAAGTGAATACCCTGACAGAATCCGCGTTATTGAATCAGAAAAAAACGGCCGTCAAGGTGCTGCAAGGAACAAAGGTATTAAAATAGCTCGAGGTGAATACATCGGTTTTATGGATGCTGATGATTGGGTGTTGCCCGATACCTACGAATCCGCCATTAAAAAAGCTGAAGAAACAGGTGCTGATGTTGTTGGTTTTGATATGTGTATGGTATATGAGCACACCATGACAATAACTGACCATATCGAATGCAATACTCTCGATCAGACCGGAATCCTCGACCAAAAGAAACGCGCCCTTCTTCTTCTTAAGCCGGGTCCATTCAGTACAAAAATATATAAGAAGGAATTCTTTACCAATCCTCCATTCTTATTTACCGAAAATATTGCATACGAAGATAATGCTGCAGTTGTCGAAGTAATAATGCGCATACAACATTTTGAACATATTCCTGAAGTAAAATGCTTCTACTATCAACATTCTGATTCAACAACACATTATATGAATCAGAAAAACATTGACGATCGCATTACTTCCATGAGAATTGCCCTCGAAAGTGCAAAAAAAAGAAAGGTTCTTACGGAATTCCATGACGAATTGGAATTCTTATATGCGAAGTTATTTTATGCGACTACACTCTTCTCATATATGCAGAGTGACATAAAGCAAAGGATCAGTTTTGTTCGTAGTCTTGGCAAAGAAATAAAAACCGAATTTCCTGATTTTATGAATAATGCTAATTTCATAAATTCTTTGGATGATGAACAAAAGAAATGGATTAAACTACAACAGAAATCCACTTTTCTATTCTTCGTATATTATAAACTAAAAAAATTCTATCGCCTCAAACGATATGGAAAATGGTGATTACCGGAGGTTAATAATGAAAAAAACAATCGTAGCAATTGGTGCACATTTAGATGATATAGAACTTGCTGCAGGCGGAACTCTTGCCAAAGCCATCAAAGAGGGTTGCGACGTTCATATGATAGTTATGAGTCAGTCCGGCTACTCAAATTACAACGGCCAGGTCATGCGCACAAATGAAACTGCAATGAATGAAGGCCGTAATGCGGCAAGAGTACTCGGCTGCAAAGATCTCGATATTCTTGATTTTAGTAACAAGGATATTGCATACGATTCAAGAGCTGTGGAGGCTATCGAAAAAAGAATCAATATAATTAAACCTGATATCATTTTCACTCACTGGCCATTCGACACTCATCAGGCCCATGTAGCAGTTGGAAAATCAACCATATCTGCAGCCAGACGCTATAATACTATTTATTTTTATGAGCCCATATCTCCTTCAGGTCGATCTTATGTTGGCTTTAGACCTCAAGTATATGTAAATATCTCAGATGTAATAAATATTAAGACAGAAGCATTGGCTCAACATGTCACAGAAAAAGAAAAATACGGCGACTATTGGATTCGCGGAATTGAAGCTCGCGCAGCTTTCCGCGGATATGAAATGGGTTGCATGTATGGCGAAGCATTTGAAACTCTTAGAGAGGAACTTTTCTTTTAATGAATGAATCAAAAGAATTTTTTTGTATAAATGTATCTAAATACGATAGTACAAAAAACTATAATGTAGTAAGACCTTCAAGTCTGTCTGCCCCTAAAAACAACTCTGTTATGTTTGTAACTGAAGGCTTCCTGTCTCATTGGAGGGCAGTATTAGAGGTTGAAAATTGTCTTGTTATCTGGCCTGAAAATATAGCAATTCCCGATGAACTATCAGCAAAACATGTTGTTCTGCTTTCTCCCGAACCGCGATATGGATTCGCTCAGTTTTTCTATGATAACAATGTTACCTATAATACATTACCCAAACCTTTTGATACAGTAAATGGTGCTTATATATGTAACGGAGCAAAAATCGGAAAAAATACTGTCATATTCCCCGGTGCATATATTGATTCCGATGTCACCATAGGCGATAACTGTTACATCGCTTCAGGAGTCAAAATAGTAGGCTCCGCAACAATCGGTAATGATTGTATTATAAGAGAAAACACAGTAATCGGCTCTGATGGTCTCACAACCAGACGCGATGCCACTGGCAAGGTTATTACAATTCCTCAATTTGGTGGAGTAACGATTGAAGATAATGTTCAAATTGGTGCCAACTCAGTAGTATGCAAAGGAGCCATCGATAATACTGTAATTGGTACCGGCTCAAGAATTGACAATCAGACCTTCATATCTCACAATGTTCATGTTGGAAAAGATACTTTGATTGTTGGCGAATCATTAATGATGGGAAGCTCATCAACCGGAGAAAGAGTATTTATTTCCGGAAACTCTGTTATTCGAGACGGAGTACACATTGGAGATGATGCTTTTATAGGTATGGGATCTGTTGTAGTAAAACCTGTTCCTGATAAAGCAATTGTTAAAGGAAATCCAGCTAAATAAATTATAAAAACTCCCTGACCTATGTGGTCAGGGAGTTTTTCATTGTCAAAATTGCTTCATTTCATAGCACACGGTCTACTCAAAAGGGAAATGATACTGAGTCAAACCGAGTTCATCACGAAGCTGAATCA
>JAKSRU010000054.1 GCA_024403475.1 Lachnospiraceae bacterium
AAATCCTCGTATACGCGCGTATTAACATTTGCAGGAGTTCCATTTACAAGAATTGCACAACCATCAAACTTAAGCTCCAGCATTTCTCCTAAAGCTTCAACAGTATAGAAATTATTAATATTAATCTCATCACCTTCTTCTATTTCATAGAAGGCATCCTTGATTTCTCCGTTTACAGTTGCAGTCTTAGGCAAGGTAATATTTTTGCCGTTAACTATCAGATTGAGCTGTTCTGACATCTCCTTAAGCTCACCGAGAGTAGCTTTTGCATCAACTCCGGCTGTTGAAGGAACAATTTTAATCTTATCACCGCTACCAATCTTAGAATGCAAATCAGCTGTAGCATCATTAATTGTGATTACACACGAATCTCCCTGAGTTCCCCTAAGCATCTTTGCCTTATCATTAAGAGTAAAGGTAAGCGCCTTGCCTCTCTTGGGGAAAAGATCATCATTCGAGTAGGACATCTGCATAGCAACATCACTGACAGTAAGATTGCCATTATCATAAAGCTTAAGTCTCGCTCCGTTAAACTCAACAAAAATAAAGTTATTACTCTGATTGTAATAGCTTAAGCAGATACCTATTGGCGTAACCATCAAAGAATCCTTTATGGGTTCCTTGTTATCAAACTCAATAGCCTGCATTACTTCCTTGCCTCGGATAGCAACACGCTCCTTGGCAATTCCAAGCTTGTCAGCAAGCTTATCGGTATAACCCTTAACCGTACCGCCTCCACCGACTACAAATACAGCGCTAACCGATTTATCTCCGTTAAGCTTCTTGATTTCCTCAGCAACGGCATCTGTCATAGCTTCTAACTGAGAATCCAACATTTCAAGAACAGCTTTAGGCTCAATAGTCTGAGGAAGTCCGATGATATCCTCATATTCAATAATTTCATCTCCGTCGGATGCTCTCTTAATATTCTCCGCAGTTTCAAATTCAACAAGACAATTCTGAACAATAATATCTGTAAGTCCGTCTCCTGCAGTAGGAATCATACCGTATGCAACAATTGAGCCACCGCTGGTTATAGAAATATCACTTGTTCCGGCGCCTACATCCACCAACGCAAGATTAAGCATTCTGAATTTTTCCGGGATAGCTACCTGAATAGCTGCTATAGGCTCCAAAGTAAGGTTTGCCACCTTGAGGTCTGCAAATTCAACAGCCTTATATAAACCGTCTACAACATCATCCGGCAAGAACGTAGCTATCAAATCCACTGCAATCTTTCCGGCTTTATGGCCCTCAAGATTACCGATACTATATCCATTCATATAAAATCTGATAGGTGTATAGCCTACACAATAAAACTTAAGTTCAGTATCATTTACTGTACCGAATTCAGCATATGCTTTTTCAACGCCATCCATCAAAAGATTATATATATCTTCATTATTAATCTCTTTTTCACCATCAAATACCTTTTCAGCATTAACGGTTACTGTGCGAAGTACACGTCCTGCTGCAGCAATGCAAACATCGGAAAGCTTTACAGAAAGCTCATTTTCCAAAGCCTCCTTGACAGTTCTGATGGTCTCGCCAACCTTCATAATGTCATGAATCTGTCCATCAAGCATGGCTCTTGTTTCATGCTCTTTGACACTTTGAGCCGCAACATGAAATTTGTCGCCTTTAAGATATCCGACAGTACCTACAATACTTCTGGTTCCAATATCAAGGCCAAATATAAGGTTATCCTGATTTGCTTTTACCTTACCCATGTATATCCCTCCAGCTTATGTCTGATTTGCTCTCCTGACTCAAAAATGCTTCCACTGTTATCAATTACAAAACTGCTGTTAGCCCTGAATTCATCTTCAGAAAGCTGGTTTGCCATAATACTTTCAATTTTTTCGGGAGTATATGCTCTTGAAGCCATAAGTCTTTGAATTCTCACCTGCTTATCAGCATATACATACCACATTTCATCAACCAATTCACCGTAGCCACACTCTATAAGCAGTGCCGCTTCGACAAAAAACAGTTCAATTTCAGGATTCTGCTTAGCTTTTTCAAGCTCCTCTAATAAATATACTTTTACGGCCGGATGAATAATTGCATTTACCTTCTCCAGAAGCTCCTCATTATTAAAAAGCTTTTCAGCCATAGCTTTACGGCTTCCGACAACCTCTTCACCAAGAAGCTCGCATAACTGCTTGTGGCACTCTGTACCCGGCATACGTACCTCAAATGCAACCTTATCCGCCATATATACCTTGCACTTATAATGCTGCTTAATAAACTTTAATACTTCGCTTTTTCCGGCGCCGACTCCGCCTGTAATTCCGATGAATTTCATTTAATCAAACCTCACCAATTAATGTGCATTTCAATAATCAGACCATCATCGCTTGATTTGCATTTTAATAATCAAAACATCATCGCTTAATGCGCTTCATACCAGTTATTGCCCACGCCAATTCCCACTTCAAGCTTTACTGCCAAATCTGCAGCAGTGGTCATGGCATTTTCGAGAAGCTCGCATACCTTTTCCTTCTCATCCTCATAGGTCTCGATTACAAGTTCATCGTGAACCTGTAAAAGCATTTTCGACTTAAGTCCTTCAACCTTAAAAGAACGATAAGTATTAATCATTGCAATCTTCATTATATCTGCAGCTGTACCCTGAATCGGAGCATTCATAGCTACTCTTTCTCCAAACTGCCTCTGCATAAAGTTTGAAGATGAAAGCTCCGGAATAGGACGCCTTCTTCCGAACAAGGTGGTTGAATATCCGTTCTCCTTAGCTTCGCTCACCATTCGGTCAAGAAAAGTCTTTATATCAGGATATGTCTTAAAATACTGCTCTATATATTCCTGAGCCTCTTTTCTTCCTATAGACAAATCCTGTGACAGACCAAATGAACTGATACCGTATACAATACCGAAGTTTACGGCCTTAGCATTTCTTCTAAGTTCATCAGTAACCTCATCAAAAGGCACACCAAACACCTTAGATGCAGTAATTCTATGGATATCTTCAGCCATTGAATAGCTTTCTATTAATCCGCTATCGCCCGACATCGAAGCCAGTATTCTAAGCTCAACCTGTGAATAATCCGCATCTACAAACAGACATCCTTCTTTAGGTATAAATACTTTTCTAAGCTCGCGTCCGAGTTCTGTTCGTATAGGAATATTTTGCAGATTAGGTTCAGTAGAACTGATTCTTCCTGTAGCTGTAATAGTCTGATTAAAGCTTGTATGAATACGGCCATCAGACTCTATATACTCAACAAGACCATCTGCATAGGTACTCTTCAACTTAGTAAGAGCTCTGTACTCCAAAATGTCATTTACGAAAGGATAATCGGGAGCTAACTTCTCCAACACATCTGCAGCGGTTGAATATCCGGTTTTTGTTTTCTTTCCACCCGGTATATTCATTTTCTCGAATAAAATTTCACCAAGCTGTTTAGGTGAATTGATGTTAAAATCATCCCCTGCTTCCTGATGAATTTTAGCCTCAAGAGCCTCAATTCTTTCAGACAACATTTTACTGAAGGATACCAGTCCTTCTTTGTTTACCCTTACACCTTCCTTTTCCATATCGAAAAGAATAGCCGAAAGAGGCATCTCGATATCACTCATAATCGATTCACTGTTAATGCCCTTAAGCTTATCAGCAATGATTCGTCCTGCGACTAATGCTATATAAGCCTGGTCACACACAAGATTCATAAGTCCGTCAGTTTCACTCATTACAGCTTCGCTAAAGCTTAACTTACCGATTCTGGTCTTCTGAGAAGGAACTGTCAATCCTAAATATTCAAGTCCGATAGACTCTGCGTCATAGTCACTCTTAAGCGGATTTAATAAATAAGCTCCTATTACAGTATCGAAATATGTTGATGTATCTGAAGGGTCAATAAATTCATACTGCGGCTTAATATCACAGGTATAAAGAGTACCGCTCATATTTGCAGTTATCTCTCTGATACCCGAATCAAGACCACCGATTCTCATATAATCAACTACATATATCCTTCTGATACTATCTCCGTTTCCAACACATAGAGCAGCACCAATAAGAGAATCCTCTTCACAAATAAGCTGAAGACCAAACTCTGTGTTTGAAGCCTTATTCAGCTCATTTATAAAATCAGTAACACTGTCACATACCTCAATCTTTTCAGGGATCTTAGCAGTCGTAACGGTAGCATCCTCAGAAAATCTGTCTAAAAACTTCTTAAATTCGAGCTTCTTCATAATCTCAAACGCTTCAGGAGTAAAATATCCTTCCGCACGAGAAGCTTCTTTATCCAATTCAACAGGACAATCAATCTTAATAGTCGCAAGCTTAAGACTAAGATCAGCAAGTTCTCTGTTAGCCGCAAGAGTCTCTCTCACACTCTTCTTGCTGATATTGTCAAGATTTTCATAGATAGCATCAATAGAGCCATAGGTAACCATCAATTCAGTAGCAGTCTTTTGTCCGATTTTAGGGACACCCGGAATATTATCTGCCGTATCACCCATCAATGCCTTAAGCTCTATAAACTGCTTGGGCGTAACCTGAAATGCGTTAACCACATCTGCCGGTCGATAATCCTCTATGGTAGTACGTCCGAAATTTGTCTTAGGTATTCTGATTAGAATATGTTCATCTGATATCTGCAACAAATCACGGTCACCGGATACCAGAGTAACCTCCATTCCATCTGCCTGTGCCTTCTTGGCAAGTGTACCCATAAGATCATCCGCTTCAAGCCCCGGAACAGAAATTGTTGTAACCTTCATTGCATTAAGAAGCTCTCTTAATACAGGAATCTGCTGACGAAGTTCATCAGGCATAGGTTTTCTTGTCCCCTTATACTCAGCAAACATTTCATGTCTGAATGTAGGTGCATGTTCATCAAAGGTAACTACCAAATAATCCGGCTTTTCTTCATCCAACAGCTTAAACAGAATATTTAAGAAACCTAAAATCGCATTAGTATGAAAGCCTTCCGAATTGCTTAAATCAGGCATTCCGTAAAAGGCTCTGTGTACAATACTATGTCCATCTATCAAAACAAGCTTTTCGCTCATAACTATCCTCTTAACAAATATCAAAACAATATATAAGAAAAATCAGTAAATAAAAATCAAAAAACGACTTTATCAGCCAAATATTACAATCAGCGCAGCACCTGCTAAAAACAAAATTGTTGTAAGTATCCACTGAAAGGAATTCAAAACAACACCTCTCCTGTAATGAGAACGTCTGCTGGCTTCGATTCTTCCTGACAGCTCCTCGTCCAAATTAAAGGCATCACCATTCTCCAAATGCTTTATTCCCTCTGATACAAGGAACTGAATACTCAACTCTTCTTTGCAGTTTTCACATTCTGACATATGGGTATGAAACTCCTCCATCGACTCATAATCCATATTTTTTTGCAGAAAAGCAGGTATTTTTCTTTCAAATTCTTTACAATCCATAAACTTATCCTTGTAAAACAAATTGGTCTATGTTATTATCATTAAGTCGTGCCGATGTGTCGGAATGGTAGACGAGGAAGACTCAAAATCTTTTGTGGGTGACCACGTGCGGGTTCGAGTCCCGCCATCGGCATTTTCCCTGAGTATTTGCTCAGGGATTTTTTTTACTCAATATTCAAAAATCTGTACTCCAACATATGAGTATTCTAATTATTTTCAAATGTGTATTCAAATGATTATTCAAAGCTATAGGTAACCTTCATATCATTACCGTTTACTTCAATATTACCTATTGCTCCCATAACTACCGGAATCATAGGTGATCTGTGTCCTATATCAGTATCCATAATCACAGGCACATTATATTTTGATGCAACCGCCAAAATCGCATCGTATCTGTCTAAATTACCGATTGCATCGCCGTTTGCAGGTCTGCCAATTAAAAAACCGTTAACATGCTTAAACCAACCTGCATGCTCCATCTGCCACATCGCTCTTCTGATTGAAAATACATTTAAGTCACAGCTTTCGAGAACCCAAATGATTCCGTCTGCAGCATATTTTTCATCGAAGGCTTTTACGTTGTCATATTTACTTCCGATCATATTGATCAAACAGTCCATACAACCGCCAAGCATTCTACCCTTCATTTGAAAGGTAATATCTGACTTACGTGCATCCTTAATTAATTCACCATCTTTATAGATCACATGAATTCTATCTTCAGTCGCATTGATGGTTTCAAGCGGTGCCTCAGGAGACTTAAAAGCAATATCTTCCCATTTATCATAGACAGAAAAAGTCTTTTCTTCACCCTTTAACAGTGAATAAAAATCATGTAAGGATTTATGCCAGGGTTCCATACCAAATGTGGAAGCACAAGGGCCATAAATGCCAGCCGTATCACAAAGAGTAACCTGTGGAAAAATGAAATTGGTATTATCCGAATATCCCATGAACCACTTAGGCTTCGCCGATTTTATCGCTTCAAAATCAATGTAATCAAGCACTTCACACATAAGCTCACCGCCACCACAGGAAATGAGCATATCAATATCGTCATCAAGATACATTGCAGTAAGTTCACCGCCGCAATCATGCGGATTAGTGCTTATACCAACCCCATCATCCTTAAAAGAATTAGTACCCGGATACAGCAAATGTCCTTTTTCGCGCATAACCTCCATCATGTGGTTAAGCGCAGTATAATATGGCTCTGTCGTACATCCGAAAGAAGGAGCCGGCAGACCAATCGAACTATTGCTGTTTATAAAATCCGGGTAACGCATAATCATCTCCGCATCTCGCATCTGTTAGATTTCAGTCTTCCACACGTTGTGCAAAATACTACAGATGTGACTTAAAGGATACTGTTAATAGGTAATGTTTTTTACTGCAACTTCTCATAAATAGGGAAGCAATCAAAGGTAGCAAAATAATCCTTAGGCTCCTGTGCTCTTCTGATAAGCTCTACACTGCCATCTTCCTTAAGAAGAAGCTCTGAAGACCAAAGTCTTCCGTTGTAGTTATATCCCATAGCAAATCCGTGAGCTCCGGTATCATGAATAGCAATATAGTCGCCAATTTCAATCTCAGGAAGCTCTCTGTCTACTGCAAACTTATCATTATTCTCGCAAAGCGAACCGGTTACATCATATACATGATCAAGAGGTGCATTTTCTTTGCCAAGGACGGTGATATGGTGATATGCGCCATACATAGCAGGTCTCATAAGGTTTGCTGCACAAGCATCAACACCGATATACTCCTTGTGAGTATGCTTCTCGTGAAGAACCTTGGTTACAAGATGTCCGTAAGGAGCCATCATAAATCTTCCAAGCTCAGTATAGATAGCTACATCATCCATTCCTGCAGGCACAAGAATCTCCTCGTATACCTTTCTTACATTATCACCGATGACTCTGATATCATTAGGCTCCTGCTCAGGCTTATAAGGTATTCCGATACCACCTGAAAGGTTGATAAACTTAATATCAGCACCGGTCTCCTCATGAAGCTTAACAGCAACCTCAAAAAGCTGCTTAGCAAGTGTAGGATAATAATCATTTGTTACAGTATTACTAGCAAGGAATGCATGAATACCAAAATTCTTGGCACCCTTTGCCTTGAGAATCTTGAAGCCTTCAAAGAGCTGCTCAGTAGTAAAACCATACTTTGCATCTCCGGGGTTATCCATAATACTGTTGGCGATTGAGAAATATCCGCCGGGATTATATCTGCAGCTTATTGTTTCAGGGATATAACCAATGGTCTTCTCCAGGAAATCAATATGAGTAATATCATCAAGATTGATTGTTGCACCAAGCTTTGCTGCATATTCAAACTCTTCAGCAGGAGTGTCGTTTGATGAGAACATAATGTCCTTACCCTCTACGCCCATTGCCTCACTAAGCATAAGCTCAGTCTTTGAAGAGCAGTCACAACCACAACCATAATCTCTGAGGATATTGATAAGAAACGGATTAGGTGTAGCCTTTACAGCGAAAAACTCCTTATATCCTTTGTTCCATGCAAAAGCTTCCTTAAGAGCCTTGGCATTTTCTCTGATACCCTTCTCATCATAGATATGAAAAGGTGTGGGATACTTTTTAACAATCTCTTCGATCATTTCTTTAGTGACAAAAGCCTTTTTTTCCATAATTTTTCTCCTCGGTAATACTTTATATCAGCGCATCGCGCTTATATTTTTATATTTTCAGTGCATTATATATCTTCAATCTGCCAATCTATCGGCTGTTCCCCATGTGCTGCCAAAAACTCATTCGTTTTGCTGAAGGGTTTACTTCCAAAGAATCCCCTGTAAGCAGACAACGGACTCGGATGAGGTGCTGTCAAAATTAGATGCTTAGGATTATTCAGCATACTTCTTTTATCCTGTGCAGGTTTTCCCCACAAAATGAACACAATCGGTCTATCCTGCTGATTCAACCCTCTAATGGCCGCATCTGTGAATTCCTCCCATCCTTGTCCTCTATGAGAAAATGCCTGATGCGCACGAACTGTAAGCACAGTATTTAATAATAAAACACCCTGCTTAGCCCACTTAACAAGATAACCGTTATTGGGTATCGTACAGCCCAAATCATCCTGCAATTCCTTATAAATATTAACTAGTGAAGGAGGAATCTCTACATCCGGCTTAACCGAAAAACAAAGACCATGAGCCTGACCGTCATTGTGATACGGATCCTGTCCGAGAATCACGACTCTAACATTATTAAGTGGTGTCAAATCAAATGCACTATATATTTCATCTGCCGGAGGAAAGCACTTATATTTTGAATACTCGTCTCTGACATATAAATATAATGACCTATAATAATCTTTATGAAATTCCGGCTCCATTACCTGTAGCCAGTCATTAGAAATACCGGGCATATAATAAACCTCGTTACTGATATATCAAACAATCACAGTCCAATAAACGCTACTCCCCATAGACTATGCTCGCTATAGACAATGCTTCCTACAGACGATGCTCCCTACAGGCGGACGCTTACGCCCTTATTGCGCAGATATTCCTTAACCTCTCTAATTTCAAGCTCCTTGTAGTGGAACAAGGATGCTGCAAGAGCTGCCTCCGCGCCGGCATCAATAGCCTCATAAAAATGCTCAAGCTTTCCTGCACCACCGGATGCAATTACAGGGATTTTTACCGCATCAGCCACAGCCTTGGTAAGCGGCAAATCGTAGCCTGCTTTTGTTCCGTCTCCATCCATACTGGTCAACAGAATTTCACCTGCACCAAGCTTTTCTACCTGCATTGCCCATTCAACGGCATCGATACCCATATCCACACGACCGCCGTTCTTATAAATATTCCAACCCGTTCCATCCTCACGAAGCTTAGCATCAATAGCGACAACTACGCACTGAGAACCGAATTTATCCGCAGCATCGCTCACAAGTCTAGGATTCATAATTGCTGCAGAATTTACAGAAATCTTGTCGGCGCCTTCTCTCAATATCATTTTAAAATCATCTACTGTTCTGATACCACCGCCTACTGTGAAAGGAATAAACACCTTACTGGCAACCTGTCTTACCCATTCAAGCTGAGTGTTTCTGGAATCGCTTGATGCTGTTATATCAAGAAATACAACCTCATCTGCCCCTGCTTTATCATAAGCAGCAGCAACCTCTGCAGGATCACCTGCATCTCTCAAATTAACAAAATTAATTCCCTTAACGACTCTTCCATCTTTAACATCAAGGCAGGGAATGATTCTTTTTGTGTGCATGACTAATATTCTCCATTTGCAATATCAACAAAATTCTTAAGCATCTTTAATCCCATATCCGAGCTTTTCTCAGGATGGAATTGAGTAGCAAAAACATTTCCCTGCTCTACAGATGCATGAATCGTTGCTGCATACTCTGAAGTTGCTGTAACAATACTTTCGTCAGCGGCCTGAAGGTAAAATGAATGAACAAAATATACATATGTATCTTCGGGAATATCCTTAAACAATCTACCTTTGTGAGGAAATTTCAAATTATTCCAGCCGATATGAGGAATTTTAAGACCTACCTCAGGCAATCTCGTAACTTTGCCTTTAAGTATTCCCAGACCCTTAGCCTCAGGGCTTTCTTCACTGCTTTCAAAAAGCAGCTGAAGTCCGAGACAAATTCCCAAAAAAGGTATATTCTTATCGGCTACCTCTCTAAGGACATCACTTAAACCATAAGAATTAAGCTTATCCATAGCATCACCGAATGCACCTACACCGGGAAGAATTACACCATCTGCTGCAAGAATAGTATCTCTGTCACGAGTTACCACTACTTCTTCTCCAAGCAAAATCAATGCCTTTTCAACACTTTTTATATTACCGGCATCATAATCAACAATAGCAATCATTGCATTACCCTTTCATTCATTTATGAAAAATAAATCTATTCATAAATTTATGGTTCAATAAAACTTTCTCCCGACATACCATCTTCTTCAGGAAGCATATCATCCATATTGGCAGGAATTATCACCTCTTCAATAGGTGTGTTACCTGAAATATCATCTGTATAGATATAATTTAATGCATCTTCATAGCTTACACCCTTAGCTATGGCATTAACTATTCTGGTGTATACTACATCATCTTCAACACCGGCAATCTCCAATGCCTCCTCCTCAGTCAAACTATACTTTGTCTGAAGAATATCAAGAATATTTGCATAAATAGGCTCTACCTTATCAAGGCAACCCCATTCAATAGAAGATTCTTTAAGTGAAGGATATGAATTCACTGACTGTACCAAGCTGTCAAGTGCTTTGACCTCACTTCCTTCATCCGTATATATCTCATACTCACGAAGCCAAATCTGTATCTTTAAGATGCACTCGGATCTGTTGTACATAACCTGCTCAGATTCATTGAGCTTCTTTCCATAGAAGCTCTGATAGCAGGTCTGATAATCTTCATTTAAGAAAGCATCTCTTCCTGACAGTTTTACAGTGTAATCAGCAGTAAAATATGTAATCAGGAAAATAACAACGCCCAGCATTATGCAGACAAGTGATACCATCGCAATTTTCTTAGTCGAAATTTTAGGTTCAGGCTTACCCTCGTCAACAACCTTTTTAGGCTTCTTTTCTTTCTTTTTCTTTTCCGGCTTCTTCTCAGGCAAATCCTCTGCATTTTCATCATTAGAAGCAGCCTTCTTTTTATCTTTCTTTTTCTTCTTTTTCTTCTTGTCAGGAAGCTCTTCACCGTTTAATTCATCAAGAATAGCTGCATTTTCATCAGACAGAATAATCTCTGATTTTTCAGCCTCTTCTTCATCTTCTTCAGTTAGGAAATTAACAATTTTACCGAAAAATGCTTTTATCGGATTAGTCTTTCCATCCTTCGCATCCTTTTCAGGAATATCCTCAATACTTTCACCTGCATCGCTTTCAACTTCAAGATTTGCTGATTCACCATCAACGCTTTGTCCAAACATATCACCTGTCTGTCCAAAGATATCGCCATCATTTTCCAAACCGTTTGATGCATCACTTGAGGTACCTTCACTCATTGAGTCAGCTCCGGCAAGAAGCGCCTCAATATCGCTCATATCAGTATTATGCTCAAGTCCCGAAGACGCAATAGCATCAGCTGAAGGAATTTCAGGAGCACTATTCTCTTCATCCTCAGCTCCGGGCTTTTCAAAAGAAAGCTTCTGCAGAGGCTCTATACCCTTCTTGGCGTTCTTCTTAGCTAATTTCTCAGCAGCCTTAGCTTCCTTAGCCTTACGCTTGGCTTCCTTTTTCTCTTCCTTGAGTCTGAGTTTTTCAGCTTTCTTTGCGGCTTTAGGATCCAGCGCGCCTTCCGAGTCGCTACCGATACTGTCAATATCAACCGGGGGCATGTCTTCTCCACTAAGAAGTGCTGATATACCTTCGTCTACAGCTTCATTACGCTCGGCCTTATCCAGCATTTCACCAATATCCTCGGCCTTACCGTCATTAGAGGTTTGAAGCAATTCCTCAAGAGACATATCCTCTCTGTTCTCTGAATCAGAATTTTCTGCGGCTTTTTGCGCATTTGCCAGAAGTTTTTCTATATCAGCCTCACCGGGAGCATCATCTTCATCATCGACACTCTCAGCAAGTTCTTTTCTCATATCCTCAAGCTCATCCGCAGATAAAACCTCGGATGCCTTGTCCTCAGATATATTACCTTCAGATTTGTTGTCTTCAGATTTGTTGTCCTCAAATACATCATCAGAAGGCATTTGTATTGAAGCCTCTGTCTCCTCTGAACCATCAACCTCAACAGGCACCTCTAATTCTTCCCCAAAGTCTGCACCTGTTATTTCTTCAGGTTCCACTATTTCTTCAGGTTCCACTATTTCTTCAGTTGCATCAAAGCCTATATTCTCTACAATCTCTTCATTTTTCCCAAGTGGTTCTTCTGAGGTGATTAACTCATCTATTGCAGACATTTCCTCCTGAAATATAGGAGTTTCATCAGTTATATTAGAATCTTCAGCGTCATCTGAAACCTGCAACTCATCCAAAGTAAGCGTATTTTCAGAAATAATCTCTTCGACCGGCTGCTCATCATACACCTGTGAATCCACTGCCAAATCTACAGAAGTACCAACCTCACTGCTCAATTCATCTTCCGGTAATATATCTGCCAACAAAGCATCGAGTTCTGCAAATTCGGAAGGAACTGAATCTATTGCTTCATTACTATTTTCTAACCCTAATAAACCTGAATCTGATAATAAACTACCATCAGAAGAAGTCTCGTCATTAAAATCATCAAAAACTAATTTCTGAATAGGTCCATCATCATTAGCTGCATCTAAACTCATTTTCTCAAGATTAATCAAACTATCGCTAGAATTAATCTGCTGACTTAAAGCATCCTCAGGCATAGAACTTTCGGAATTGCCTTCATAATCATCTGCTTCAATACCCGATTCAAATTTCTCATCAAAATTATCAATTGTAATAGGATCAAGATCAAATCCGCTAAAAGCATCAGCTTCTGCATTCACATTTGAATCTTCAACGGGTGCTTTATCATAATCTCTTTCAACCACCTCCGGTATGTCAGGAATCTGAGGCATTGAAGGAAAATCCATATAATTCATCGGATCATCTCCACCAACAGCCATCGTCTCCAAACTATCCAAGGTGGGTATCTCAAGGCCAAGCGAACCGGTCATTTCCGGATGATTAATCAGCTCTTCTACAGGACTATTTAAGTACTTTTCAAGTGCAAGTCCTGCCTCAATAGTTTCTTGATCCATAACCATATCAGGAAGTGGCTTATTATTTGTTTCAACCTTATCAGAGTCCATTGAAGACATTAAATCAGCCATTAAATCATGGATGTCATTCTCTGAAATCTCCCCGGCTTCTTGGCTCAAGTCATCTGTACTAAGTGAGGGCGCTTTATCTATAACAACCCCCATAGTATCTACATCAACAGGAATTTCAGAATTAATCTTCGCATCAAAATCAGTCCCGTTTGTATCATCCGGGACCATAAAATCTTCTAATTTTACAGAAGTATCCTGCAATTTTACGTCATTATTCAACTCATTCTGATAGTCTTCTGATGACATTATATTAACCCATACTTTCTCAAAATATAGTTATACATACTCTACTATAGTTTATCACAGAGTTTATATATATTCAACAAAACTAAAAGGACTAAGGTTACATAAAACCTTAGTCCTTAATAATCATTTTCAGCTAATTTACGCCTGTCTATTTAAGCTTTTGTACCAAATCATCTACTATTCTAACCAGATTACCAATCTCAGGTTTAGAAAGCTGCGCATCAGCACCAAGTGACTCGCCCTTCTTCTTCATTTCCTCATTAACAAGTGATGAGAAAATAATAACAGGAATATGCTTTGTGGCATCATCACTCTTCACAAGTTTAGTAAGACGGTGTCCGTCCATTTCAGGCATCTCGATATCAGTGATAATAATCTTAACATGCGCATCAAGAGTACCCTCTGCCTTGCACTGAGCAATAACATCATAAGCCTTCTGACCATTTTCTGTATGGATAAGATTTGTATATCCGGCCTTAGTAAGCGAATCAACAATAAGCTTATTAAGAAGTACAGAATCCTCTGCAATCAAAATAGGAACATCATTACGAGAACGAGGTCCTAATTCAGTGATTTCACTAACCTTAAGTCCGGTCTCGGGGTTAATATCACTAACAATCTTCTCGAAATCAAGAATAATGATAAGCTTATCATCCTTTTTAATAATACCGGTTGATACGCTAGCCTCTGCTGATGAAATAGTTGCATCGGGTTTAATAATATTTCTCCATGAAACTCTGTGAATTCCAAGAACAGAATCAACATGGAATGCAATATTTAATCTGTTGAAATTAGTGATAATAAAAAGACCTCTATCTTCAGAAGTACCTCTTCCAAGACAGTTCTTAAGATCAATTGCAGTAATCATCACATCACGAGGCATAAAAATACCTTCAATACTGGGATGTGAATTAGGTACGGGCGTAATTGCCTGATAAGGAATAATTTCCTTAATCTTAGCTACATTAATACCATATGAGAATTTACCGATAGTAAACTCAAGAATTTCAAGTTCGTTAGTGCCATTTTCCAACAAAATCTTAGTATCCATTAATACTCCTCTCATTGTGTCTGCGATAGCGACTCAAATTCTATTTGGTAAAATTATACCATAAACAGCAAAAAAGGAAACTATTTATGTGAAAAAATAATAATAAAAATGTGTAAATATTATATAAAAAAATCCATGTACTGTGTACATGGATTTAATAAATAAATTATTCCTTCAAAACCGAATGCGAATCATCGACTTTACATCTTCCAAAATCTTTACTTCCCTTCC
>JAKSRU010000055.1 GCA_024403475.1 Lachnospiraceae bacterium
GCTACTGAATCATATCCTTCGTTTATACCATCAAACATTTCGGGAAGAAGACTGGGAGGATCCTGTAAGTCAGCATCCATAAATACTACATAATCTCCATGTGAGTGCTGTAGACCCGCATACATAGCAGCTTCTTTACCAAAGTTTCTGGAGAAAGAAACCAAATGAACTCTGGAATCGCTATCATGAAGGGCACGAACAGCATCAATGGTATTATCCTTAGAACCATCGTCTATAAATAATAATTCAAGTTCAAGTGAGTTTTCTTCAAAATAATTATTCAGTTTTATCAACTCGTTATAAAATAACGGAACGCTTTCCTGTTCGTTGAGGCAGGGAACAATAACTGTTAATATCTGAAAATTATCCATATCAGATGGCTCCTCATCAGTAGATTTAGTCATATTATATCATTAGTGGTAGGTTATTTATAGACCGAGTTTATTAAGTCTTGTTAATGATTTTTCCCGTATTTATTTGCGGATAAAGAGGATAAACACTTAAGAAACCTTAAGAAAGCAGAATGGAAAATGAATGTAAAATATGATAATATTATATTCGTATAGGCATGCCTATAGGAGGATATTGTGATGACAACACAGGATAGATTACAGAAGATGGAGGGCTTTAAGCGATTAATTAATTTGTCGCTTGTGCTTTTGTGTCTTTTGCTGGAAACAGGTGTTTTTACCTATCATTGGTATTTTCATTTCAGATTTAATGTCGTAGAGGATCTTCAGAAGTTTTTCTTTAAGGGACATGTTCTTGAGGTGGCAATATATTTTGTAATTCTGTTTATGTTTTCAAACATGTACGGAGGAATGCGCCTCGGATATCTGAAAAACGCGGAGATTATCTTCTCGCAAGTTTTTGCTACGATTATGGCTGATGTTCTGATTTATGCGGAAATATCGGTGATGGCATTTAAGCTTTTTAATCCCATGTATTTTATTATAATGCTGTTGCAGCAAATTCTTGTCGCCTTTTTGTATATCAGTGCGGCTAATTTCTTCTACAGACATATATTCCCGCCGAGAAAGCTATTGCTTATCTATGGCGACAGAGATCCCAAAGAACTCAGGAGAAAGTTTGAAACCAGACTTGATAAATATCTTATTACAGAGCAGATTCATGTCGGCGCAGGTACTAAGAATTTGTGCAAGACAATTAAGGAATATTATCAGGATGGTACCTGTAATGCAGTTGTATTCGGAGATATTTCCGATGCAGACAGGAAGCCTCTTATCAAGTACTGCTACGGTAACTCAATCCGTTTTTATGTATTGCCGAAGATTAACGATGTAATAATGATCGGAGCAGAAGAACTTCATGTATTCGATAGTCCGATTTTGCTGACAAGAGAATACAGCATGACTATGGAGCAGCGATTCCTGAAGCGTCTGATTGATATCGTTTGCGCTTTAATTCTGGTTATTTTGACTTCACCGATTATGCTTGTTACTGCCATCTGTGTTAAGGCTTATGATGGCGGCCCGGTATTTTATAAACAGGTGCGTTGCACCAGAGGCGGTAAGAAATTCAATATAATTAAATTCAGATCGATGAGAGTTGATGCGGAGAAGGATGGAGTAAGGCTTTACTATGTCGGTGACAGCAGAGTGACACCGGTCGGAAAATTTATTCGCAAGGTTAGAATTGATGAGCTTCCTCAATTGTTTAATATTCTTTCGGGAGATATGTCATTTATCGGTCCCAGACCTGAAAGACCGGAGATTATTGAACAGTATCAGGCAGAGATGCCGGAGTTCGCATTCAGACTTAAGGTTAAGGCCGGACTTGCAGGCTATGCACAGGTATATGGTAAATACAACACTACTCCCTACGACAAGCTGAAGCTGGACATCACATACATAGAAAATTATTCTGTATTACTTGACTTAAAGATAATGCTTTTGACGCTGAAAATCCTTTTCCTGCCGGAGGCAACAGAGGGTGTTGATGCCGGTCAGACTACTGCAATGAGAGACCTGTATATGGCTAAGGTTGATCACGAATATGAGGATGGAGACGGCAAAAAGGGTTCTGATGCAAATGATGTAAAATCAATTGATGATAAAGAATAAGGCAAATTTATGAAGGTTTTATGGATATGTAATCTGATTCTTCCCGAAATAGCAGCAGAGATGGGATTGGGCACAATCCCTAAAGAGGGATGGGTCAAAGGACTTCTTGATGCAATACTCATATCGAAGAAGGCAAATGATTCCGATATGGTGGATATTGCTCTGGCATTTCCTGTATCTGCAGAGGTTATAACTAATTCCGAGGATGGTGAAAAGCGGGAATTTATTACCGGCAAGGTTGAACTTAAAAGCAACGCCGGTAAGTCGATTGAGTATTTCGGATTTTATGAAGATGTCGCGCATGAAAGTGTATATGACGATAAACTTGAGGTGACTTTTAGTGCGATTTTTGATATTGCACAGCCTGATATTATCCACTGTTTCGGAACTGAATTTCCGCATACTCTTGCAGCTGCAAAAGCGTGGAACAGGCCGGAACGTTTTTTGATAGGAATGCAAGGAGTGTGTTCGGTTTGTGCTGACAGATATTTGGCACATATCCCTGAAAAAATAGTAAAAAGACATACCTTCAGAGATTTTATTAAAAAAGATTCAATACTTGAGCAACAGAAAAAGTTTATAAGTCGAGGAATAAATGAACGAGAAGCAGTTGGATTGGCAGGTCATATTGCAGGAAGGACTGTTTTTGATAAATTAATGACTTCGCAGTGGAATGATAAGGCTGTATATCATTATGCCGGTGAGAATTTGAGAAAAGAATTTTACAGTGGCGAATGGGAAGAGGCAAAGGCAGAAAAATATCGAATTTTTGTAAGCCAGGCAGATTATCCTATTAAGGGCTTTCATTTCCTGTTACAGGCATTGAATGATCTTGTTAAGAATGCTGCACAATACGGAATTGGTGACATCCAAGTATATGTAGCGGGGCAATCGATTGTAAATGCTGATACATTAAAGCAGAAGATAAAAATATCATCGTATGGTAAGTACCTTCGCGACATGATTGTGGAGTATGGATTGAAGGACAGAATTCATATTCTGGGAAGACTTTCTGCCGAACAGATGAAGGAACAGTATCTTAAGTGTGACACTTATGTATGTTGTTCGGAATGTGAGAATTCACCGAATTCCTTGGGTGAAGCTATGATGCTTAAGGTTCCGATTGTGACTGCTGAGGTTGGTGGAATTACTACTGTCTTTGAGGTTGGTGTTGACGGCTATTCATATCGCAATGAAAAAGAGGACAGCCTGGAACAAGTTTCAACAGCACTCAAGAATGCACTGCTTGAGAGATGGCGTGCCAAGGATGTTGATGAAAGAAGAAATAATGCATCAATTCATGCTATGAGGAATCACAATCCTGAGGCAAATGCAATTGGTATGACAGATATTTATTGTAAAATGATGAAGGAATAAAGAATATATAGGATTCAAAAGCTATGAGGATTGTTTTTGTATCTAACTACATAAATCATCACCAGATTCCGTTTTGTGAGGAAATGATAGCGCAATGTGGAGAGGGTAATGAATTTATTTTTGTCCAAACTGAAGAGGTGGCAGAAGAGCGAGTTAAGATGGGATGGGAAACCTCGATGCCCGGATATGTAAAGCTTGCGTATACAGATGCGGAGAGCAATCGTCAATGCCGTCAGCTTATTTTTGATAGTGAGGTTGTTATTTTTGGCGGTTGCGAGGATGAGAGCTATATTACACCCAGACTTGAAGCCGGGAAGTTTACCTTCAGATATACCGAAAGAGTATATAAAGAGGCTCAGTGGAAGTGGATTTCTCCTCGTGGGCTTATAAAGAAATATCGCGAACATACTAAGTACAATGATAAACCTGTATACCTGTTGTGCGCCGGCGGATATGTGGCATCGGACTTTGGTAAGTTTCGGGCGTATAAAAATAAGATGTATAAGTGGGGATATTTCCCGGCTGTATACGAATATGATATCGATGAGCTAATGGCCAATAAGGGTTACGAGAAAGATGGTAAAAAGATTTTGTACATTCTTTGGACCGGCAGATTTCTGGATTGGAAGCATCCGGAGCTTGCTCTTGAAGTGGCAAAATCGCTTAAGGACAAGAATATTGAGTTTCACATGGATGTTGTTGGAAATGGTCCTGAGGAAGCTAATGTTAGAGCATTATATGAAAAGTATGAGCTTTCTGACTGTGTAGACCTGATGGATTTTATTAAGCCTGATGAAGTTCGTGAACGCATGAAGCAGGCAAATATTTATTTGTTTACCAGTGACAGAAATGAGGGCTGGGGAGCAGTTGCCAATGAAGCTATGAATAGCGGCTGCGTAGTGCTGGCAGACAGTATGATTGGTGCAGTTCCGTATCTGATTGAATCAGGTGAGAACGGCTTGACCTATGAGACAAATATGTTGAGTACACTATTCATCAACGCAGAAGAGGCTGCGCTTAATTCAGAGATGCGTGATAGTATAGGACGAAACGCGTATAGCACAATGGTGGATGTGTGGAATCCGAGAAATGCAGCAGCATCACTTTTAGATTTAATAGATGAAAAACTGCGTGGTGAGAATTTTGATTTGGCGAAGAGAATGCCGGACAGATATGCGCCATGCATGAGAGATTTTCCGAAGACAGAAAAAAGAATAATTGCAGAGCTCTATACTTCGGATTCGGGTAAGCTGCCCGGAGACTTCAAATAATAAGGGTACACATATTTATGGGAGACATTGATAGAGAAAAACCGCTGATTAGTGTTATAGTGCCTGTTTACAATATAATACCGTATTTGCCGAGATGCATTCATTCAATATGCAGGCAGACTTATGAGAAGCTTGAGATTATTATTGTTGATGATGGTTCGACAGATGGTACGAGCGAACTGTGTGATGAGCTTGCAGCTGAGGATTCGAGAATTCGTGTTTTCCATAAGCCTAACAGTGGCTCATCCGGCGCGCGCAATCTTGGTATAGAGAAAGCAACGGGAAAGTATATTGGCTTCATCGACAGTGATGATTATATTGATGAAGACATGTATGAAAAACTGTATGAAGCAATATCGAAATATGAAGTTAGATGTGCACAAATTGGTCGTGATGAAGTTGATGAAGAGGGTAATCAACTGCCGAATATTTGTGAACCGCCCGTTGAGGATGAACTTATTGGCAGCAGAGATTTCCTGAAAGAACTGCTGATGCATCGTGGAGATTGCTCATTTTGCACAAAGTTGATTGCAAGGGAAGTTTTTGATGATAAGGAATTTTTCCCTGTTGGAGTTTTGAACGAAGATTTTCACATTTTAGTTAGAAAACTTTCTGAAATTGGAGATATAGTATCGCTCCCGGGACAGAAATACCATGTATTTTACAGAATTGGAAGCAATTCGCGTATGGAGAGTCGAAAACAGTTTTCACGAGTGTTTGGTGATTGCGTCGATAATGCCGAAATGGTATCGGAAATAGTAGATAATAATTTCCCTGAGGATGAGGAATTAAGGAAAATTGCTTTCAGATTCGGGGTATTCCAACGAATAGAATATCTGTTACACATTCCAACTGACATGATGGTGAAGAATGATTCTTATGTATCGCAGCAGTATCAGGCAATTGTCAAATGGATGAGAAAGAATTATTGGAAATCTATGCGAAATCCGATTCTCACCAAAAAGAATAAGATATATCATACACTATTTGCCGTTGCACCTAAAACTGTAAGAGTGGTGCACAAAAAATTGAAAAAATTGTAATAAAAGGATGTATTTATGAAAAAAGCACTTATCACCGGAGTGACCGGACAGGATGGATCATATCTCGCTGAGTTTCTAATCGAGAAGGGATATGAAGTATACGGAATGATTCGCCGTTCTTCGGTGGATTTTAGAGAAAGAATTGCTCATCTTGAGGGTAATCCTCAGTTTCACCTTAAGTATGGTGATTTAGGGGATTCAATAAGCCTTGTAAAGCTTATAGCAGAGATTAAGCCTGATGAGATATATAATCTGGCAGCACAGAGCCATGTACAGGTATCCTTTGATGTTCCTGAATATACTGCCGATGTAGTAGCAACAGGAGTACTCAGAGTACTTGAGGCGGTGCGTGTATGCGGCTTGGAGAAAACCTGCCGTATTTATCAGGCATCGACATCTGAGCTGTACGGTAAGGTCGAGGAAGTGCCTCAGAGTGAGAAGACGCCCTTCCATCCTTACAGCCCATATGCGGTGGCAAAGCAGTATGGTTTTTGGATTGTAAAGGAATACAGAGAAGCCTACGGAATGTTCTGCTGTTCGGGCATCCTCTTTAATCATGAGTCGGAAAGACGCGGAGAGACCTTTGTAACCAGAAAAATCACATTGGCAGCATCGAGAATCGCACAGGGAAAGCAGGACAAGCTTTACCTTGGTAATCTTTCATCGCTCAGAGACTGGGGCTATGCCAAGGATTATGTAGAGTGCATGTGGCTCATTTTGCAGAACGATAAGCCTGAGGATTTTGTAATAGCTACAGGTGTGCAGCATTCGGTAAGAGAGTTTGCTACCCTTGCATTCCACCACGCAGGAATTGAACTTGAGTGGAAGGGCGAAGGCATAGATGAAAAGGGAATAGATAAGGCTACCGGCAAGGTGATTGTAGAAGTTAGTCCTGATTTCTACAGACCTACAGATGTGGTTAATCTCTGGGGAGATCCCACCAAGGCTCGTACAGAGCTCGGATGGAATCCGCTTAAGACCAGCTTTGAACAGCTTGTTGAAATAATGGTTAAGCATGATATGCAGAAGGTCGCAGTAGAGAGAGCAGAAGAGCGTATCAAAGTAAATCTTGAGGAATATCTCGAAAAGGGAGTAGTAAAGTGAATATAATTCTTTTGTCAGGCGGATCCGGAAAAAGACTTTGGCCGCTTAGCAATGATGTTAGAAGTAAGCAGTTCATAAAAATATTTAAGAATGAGCAGGGGGCATATGACTCAATGGTTCAGAGAGTCTATAGTCAGATTAAGGCTATAGATGCTGATGCAAGGGTTACTATTGCAACCTCTGAAGCACAAGTATCATCAATCAAAAATCAGCTTGGTAAAGAGGTAGGAATTAGCATTGAACCTTGCAGAAGGGATACCTTCCCCGCTATCGCATTGGCATCATATTATCTTGCAGATGAGCTTAAGGTTGATGAGAGCGAACCGGTAGTTGTATGTCCGGTAGATCCTTATGTTGATGCCTCTTACTTTGAAGCACTCAAGGCACTGTCAGAGCTGGCTCGTACCGGTGAAGGCATGACGCTTATGGGTATTGAACCCACCTATCCTTCTGAAAAATACGGATATATTATTCCTGAAAATGCAGAAAAGGTGTCGGCTGTTACTACCTTCAAGGAGAAGCCTACTGAGGCGGTAGCACGCGAATACATTGAAAAGGGTGCACTTTGGAACGGAGGTATTTTTGCCTTCAAGCTTTCATATATGCTCAATATAGGGCGCGAACTCACAGGATACGGCAGCTATAGAGAACTGTTTGATAATTATGGCTCGTTGAATAAGATATCCTTTGACTATGCAGTTGTAGAAAAGGAAAAAAATCTGAGAGTGATGCGTTTTGCCGGACAGTGGAAGGACCTTGGAACCTGGAATACTCTCACTGAAGCCATGGATGAAAATATCCTTGGTAACGGAATGATGAATGAGGAATGTGAGAACGTGCATATTATCAATGAGATGGATGTGCCGATTCTTGCGATGGGGCTCAAGGATGTTGTGATTTCTGCTTCACCGGACGGAATACTTGTGTCTGATAAAGTGCAGAGTTCATATATCAAGCCGTTTGTAGATGGTATTGACCAAAGGATAATGTATGCAGAAACCTCTTGGGGTAACTTTAAGATAATTGATGTTGAGGCAGATAGCCTGACTGTTAAGGTCACTTTGAAAAAGGGTAATTCTATGAAATATCACAGCCACAAGCATCGTGATGAGGTGTGGACAGTGGTTGAAGGAAGAGGAAAAACTCTTGTGGATGGAACTGAACGTGAGGTTACCGTCGGAGATGTTGTCAGATTGCCCAAGGGCTGTAAGCATACAATCACGGCTGTGACGGATATAAGACTTATAGAGGTTCAGTACGGCTCGGAGATATCCGTAGAAGACAAGGAAGTTTTCGATATTAATTAACAGACAGAGGTCATTATCAATGATGGAAAAGAATGCAAAAATATATGTTGCCGGACATCGCGGAATGGTGGGCTCGGCAATTGTCAGAGAGCTGGAGAAGCAGGGCTATACCAATATAATTACACGAACTCATGCAGAGCTTGATTTATGCAGACAGGCAGATGTTGAAGAGTTTTTTGCAAAGGAAAAGCCGGAATACGTGTTCCTTGCAGCTGCAAAGGTGGGCGGTATTGAGGCAAATGCCAACGCTCTTGCGGATTTTATGTATTACAATATGACTCTTGAGATGAATGTAATTCATGCCGCATGGCAGAATGGCTGCAAGAAGCTGGAGTTTTTGGGCAGCTCATGCATATATCCGAGAATGGCACCTCAGCCTATGCCGGAAAGCTGTCTCCTTACCAGTGAATTGGAGAAGACAAACGAGGCATATGCGCTTGCTAAAATCAGTGGCCTTAAATACTGTGAATTTTTAAACAGACAGTATGGTACAGACTATATTTCCGTAATGCCTACCAATCTGTATGGCCCTAATGATAATTATCATCCGACTCACAGCCATGTGCTTCCCGCACTGATCAGACGCTTTCATGAAGCAAAGGTGGCAGGAGCTGAATCAGTTACCTGTTGGGGAGACGGTTCACCGCTCAGAGAGTTTTTATTTGTAGATGATTTGGCAAATCTCTGTGTATTTTTGATGAACAATTACAGCGGAAATGAGACTGTTAATGCAGGAACAGGTAAGGAACTTACAATAAAAGAGCTTACCGAACTGGTAGCAGAGGTCATCGGTTATACCGGTAAAATCGAATGGGATACCACCAAGCCTAACGGTACACCGAGAAAGCTTCTCGATGTAAGTAAGGCGAAAGCACTCGGATGGAGCTATAAGACCGAGCTTAAGGACGGAATAAAAATCAGCTATGATGATTTCTTAAATAATCCTATGCGTGCTGAAAGATAATGGATTATGGAGCTTGAGTATAATGCGTAAGTTTGCGAATAGGTTATATTCGTTTGGTGAAAATTCAATAAGGTATTTGTTCCTTGTAATGATTGGAATGCTGGCATTTTTTTCACTTGTTTTCACTGAAAGTGCAAACAATATGCTGGATCAGTTTATGTTTTTATCGGTAGATAGAATCTATATTACTGTTCCTGTGCTCTTGCTAATTGCGACGGTTTGCGTGGCGGCCGGAGTTGTAGCCAAGAGATTTGGCGGTAAGGTTATTACGATTCTTACAGCGGTGGTCTGTGCTTGGTATTTCGTATGCGGAGTAATACTGTTTTACTTTGTAAGATCGGCACCCGGTGCAGATGCTATGACTGTATATTATATGGCAGACGCGGTAAGTAGAGGTGATTTGTCGATTGTGGACCCGTATAATTCATATCTGTCTTATTACCCGCAGCAGATAGGGCTTACAAGCTTTTTAGCGATACTTCTTAAGTTCCTGCACATATTTAGACTACCGACAGAGGAATTTCATTTTCTCAAGTTTTTCTATATGATAATGATTTGTGTAGCTACTGTTGCACAAAATATTATTGTAAAAAAACTGTGGAAAAGTGATTTTGCCAATGCGGTATTTTTAGTGTTGAGTGCAATCAATCTTCCGTACATTTTGTATATGACATTCATTTACAGTGAAGTACCATCGTATTGCTTTTTTTCCGTGGGCGCCTGTATGTTAACCATACTGTTGTCAGGTGATGACGAGATATCAGATAATGATAATAAGGAAGGCAGTAAAAAAACAGATAGTAAACCAGTAAATAAAAAGGGGATTAAAAAGCTTGTTTTGGCAATTGTAAGCATATTAATGTTTGCATTAGCCGTAATGATTAGAAAAAATGTACTGGTGCTGATTATTGCAGTAGCTATAACTGTATTTTTCAGATGGCTTAAAACCTGTAAATGGGAATGGCTGATATATGTCTTGGTATGTGTTGTTTGCTGTATCACAATATTACCGGTTGTGCTTTGGGGATATGAGCAGGCGGCCGGCTCGACTATTAATAGCGGGGTAACTGCAAAATCATATTTCGCTATGGGGATGCAGGAGGGGTATCGTGGTCCCGGATGGTACAATGGATTTAATTTTGATACCTTTGAAGCTTCAGATAAAAATCCCGAAGTGGCAGATGTTATAAGTGAAGTGGCAATAAGTGAAAGCATTGCGTATTTCAAGGCTCACCCTGATTATGCGGCACGCTTTTACGGAAGAAAAATATCAAGCCAGTGGCTGGATGGAACCTATGCATCGCTTCAAGCAACCTATGCTACCGGAAGTGAAAGGGCGCAGTTTTTCTGGGAGGTCTATGACGGAAAATATACGGATAACTTTATCGGATTCTGCAATTCTTTGCAGAGCTTGGTTTATATAGCAGTATTTTTATGTATGCTCCGTATTGTAATAAAAAAAGAAAGAAATATTTTTTGGAAATATTTATTCGCAATATGTGTTGTGGGTGGTTTCCTATTCCATATCATATGGGAAGCTAATAGCAGATATATTGTTACTTACAGCCTTCTGTTGATTCCGTATGCCGCTAAAGGCGTTGAAAATATGTACGAAACCATAAGGGGCAGATTTAGAAGAACAAATACTGATTCATGAATGACAAGTAATAACTAAAGAAAATAAATACTTAAAGTATTATTGACATAAGCTATGAGAGAGTTATTAAAGAAAAATAGAATATGGGTTATTATCGGAATAGTAGCCAGTATTTTGTCTTGCATTCCTTATTTTATCCTGCGAGAGGCTTCGATAGTAACTTATCACGATCAGCTCGATGGAGAGCTTTTGGCATATATTTACAATGCTAAATATATGTTTTCGGGTAGCAATGTTATTCCCGAAATTATGAATGGAATTAGCATGACAGGCTTTGCTATGCCGGCACCTGCATTTGTTTTTTTCTACAAATTGCTTAAGCCGTTTTGGGCGTATCTCGCATCACTTATTGTAGTGAAGGTTGTGGGATTTATAGGTACGTACCTGCTCATCGATAAGCTTACGGAGAAAAAGTGGCTGGCTTTCTTGTGTGGCGGCGGGTTTATGCTGTTGCCCTTCTATGCAGTATACGGTTTATGTATTCCGGGAGAACCTATGCTTCTATATGCAATTCTTTCACTTAGAGATAAGGAAAAGAAGCCTTTTCTCTATTGGGGATTGATTGCAATCTATGCGGCATGCTCATCACTTTCTCTTGTTGGCTTTGCATGGATATGCTTCATGAGTATTGCACTATTGGTGGCAATCTGCAGAAAGAAGCATATTGTAAGATATTTTGTGGCACTGATAGTTTGTGTTGCGGTATATATGCTTGAAAATATCGGCTTGATTAAGCAGGTTCTCGGAGTTGATAACGGATTCGTTTCGCATAAGAGTGAAATTATAAAGAGTGCTTCTCCTTTTTTTACATCTTTTTGGGATGTTTTCAGCAATGGTATGGATTATACAGAGGTGGGGCAGCTATATTTCTTCCCGGTAATTATACTGGCTTTTGCAATGTTTGGATTATTCAGATTCGTATATAAGAGCAAGAGCCCGGCAGTTAGCAGAGAGGTTAAGTATCTTGTAATCGGGTTGGGAATTAATTGCATTTTGGCGACTATATATGCCGTGTATAGCTCTGAAACAGTGGTAAATATATGCAACGCTTCATCAGGAATACTCCGTGAGTTTAACTTTGGCAGAGTTACATGGATTATGCCTGTAATATGGATTGCCATGCTTGGTATGTCGCTGTCAATATTGTGGGATTTGTATGTCACGATTTTGGATAATAAAAAGCCGTCTATTTTTGCCAGAATGATTCGTTTTGGAATTTGGGCTGCATATATGATAGGCGTGCTTGCAACAGTTGTGATATTTGCAATCGCCGGTTTTTGGAGAAGTGACTTAAAGTACAATATTTCAAAGCTGTTTAGTTCAGAGTATTATATGATGACCTGGGAGCAGTTCTATGCTAGTGATCTATTTGAAGAGGTAGATGAGATTATCGGCATGGATAAGGCAGATTACAGGGTAGTAAGCTACGGAATATATCCTGCGGCAGCTGCATATAACGGCTTTTATTGTCTGGATGCTTATACTAATAATTATGATGTTGAATATAAGCATGAGTTCAGAAAAGTTATAGCGAATGAGCTTGATAAAAGTGAGTATCTGGAAAGTTGGTACGACAATTGGGGAAACAGATGTTATTTAGTGGCGGCGGAAACATCTAATTATTTTACGATGGAAAAGAGATGGATACCTACTACAAATGAGTTTGATATTGATTTGGAACAATTGAAGACTATGGGATGCCACTACATAATTTCGGCCTCTTATATATTCAATCCCGAGGAAAAGGGACTTACCCTGCTTAATGATAATGAAGAGCCGATTCAGACCGAGGGCAGTTGGTATCGTTTGTGGGTATATACATTCTGATAACGGGAGCTAAGTAACATCCTTATATGAAGGAAGATGATACGATGAAAATTAAGGTGCTGGGTCTTGCAACATGTTTTAACAGAAAAGAAAAGACTGTAAATGCGATTAAAAGACTGGCTGAAGGAAATAAAAAAATTGAATTTGATTTTATAATTGCAGATGACAACAGTCGTGACGGGACAGCAGAAGCTTTGGCAGAGATAGACAGGGTAGAGGTAATGCATGGAGATGGTAATTCTTATTATACCGGTGGTATGAGAATTGCTATTGCACGAGCGCTGGAGTTGATTGGGGATGGAAGTATGACACCTGATTATATCCTGTTGTTTAATGATGACGTAGATTTTTATGAAGAGTCGATAGATGGTCTGATTGAAAGAAACAGTGATGCTGTTAATCGTATTTGGGTAGGACCTACCTGTGAGAGTGACGGAGTTTCACTTTCTTACGGTGGTATTGCCAGAACATCAAATTGGAAGCCTAAATTTAAAATTGTAAAAGCTGATAAATATGAGGGATTAAGGGTTAATACCTTCAATGCTAACTGTGTATTGATACCTACTAACATATTTATAAAAACAGGTAATATGGATCCGGTATATCATCACTCTCTTGGAGATTTTGATTACGGATATATGACTGTAAAGCAGGGTGCTGAGATATATGTATCTGATGCTTATGTAGGAATGTGTCCGAACAATTCGGAAAAAGGAACCTGGAGAGATGCAAGTATGTCCAGAAAGGCCAGATTCAAGGCTAAAGAGAGCATAAAAGGGGTTCCTTTTAAGGAGTTTTATCATTATATTTTGAAAAACTATAACTTCCCCGCTGCAGTTATTTTCAGTATTTCTCCATACATTAGAATTCTGTTGGGAATATAGAGCGACGGTATATGAATACAGGTTTGCGACATGAGTAATGTGAAGATAGACAATGATATAAAAAGAAGTAATAAAGAAAAATTGAATTCAGACAATAATACAAAAACGAAATATGAGACAATAATCAAAATAGTGTTTTGGGTTGTTGTTGCAATATATGGAGCACTCTGTTTATATCTGTATTATAACCAGTCAATTCAGCCTGCTGTTAAGGATAATAGTGTTGAAAAGATTTTTGAGTCTGATTTACCCTTCCATATAAGTATGGTAGTTGACGATGGTTGGTATTACAGTGTTACGGCATTTATTTATTTAGCCCTCTATAATTTGGCCGGCAAGACAACTGTGCTGATAGCAATTTTCCTGGCACTTGTATCGGTTGGAACTCTTCTGATTACAGAGAAGATACTGAGCGTTATGGGGATTCGGAAGAAGGCGGTCACCTGTGGAGGTGCGCTTATATTAAATCTTGTGATGCCATTTTATGTCAGATGGGCAGGAATGTATCGTTATGTAAGCTATCAGAGTGGTAATGTATGGCATAATTCTACATATCAGTGTATGAAGCTTGCGGCATTGATATGTATGCTCTTGTTTATTGAGATTAGCTCAAAAATAAAAGAAGACGGAATAACCGCCAAGGAATTAATTCTTTTTGCACTTGCTCTTGCAATTTGTACGGGAATAAAGCCAAGCTTTTTAACAGTATTCGCACCGGCTATGGCTATCAAGCTTTTGATTATCTGGCTGAAGGATAAGGTACCCTTCAAACGTATTTTATTATGGGGACTTACCGTAATTCCTTCGTGCGGGGTAGTGCTCTGGCAGAATGCGGTATTGTTTGGAGAGGATACTGAAAACGGATTCAAAATTTCTTTCATGGAAACATTCTCTTTACACGCCAACCATCCTAAAATTACCGTGCTTTTGTCATTAGCATTTCCGATAGTAGTGTTTGTATGTTATGTGATTGATCTTGTACGACATAAAGAGATTAAAAAGTTTCTTAGTGAACGTATGTATTTGTTCTCAATTCTAATGGCATCAGTAGGCTTCGGTGAGGCTATCCTTCTGATAGAGACCGGCAGCAGATCCAGGGACGGTAATTTCCTTTGGGGATACGCAATTGCGCTGTTTTGGCTATATTTAGTCAGCTTCCTAAAGTGGAATGAGCTTTTGGAGAAGAAACGTTGGATATTGTTGACAAGCAGTACTTTGGTGTTGATATATCAGCTATATTGCGGAAT
>JAKSRU010000056.1 GCA_024403475.1 Lachnospiraceae bacterium
AATTAATGTTCTACTATACTACAGGTAAGGAGGTGAAGCTATGAACTATGGAATAATGCTTGCCGATGCCAGTAAGATAGATTTTATGATCCATGGAATTTTTAAGTACAACTTCTTTGGACATGAGGTCTGGATTACAACAACGCATGTATGTCTGCTGATTGTCGTGCTGATCTTAATTGTTTTTGCAGTAATTGTTAACCGTTGCCTCGCCAAGGCAAAGGAGGAACCCGAAGGTGTTCAGAATGTTGCGGAAATGATTGTTGAGATGCTTGATGGAATGGTAGACAAGTCCATGGGCAAAGCAGCACCGAAGTTCTACAACTACATCGGAACGATATTCATTTTCATACTTTTCAGCAATATATCGGGCCTGCTTGGACTCAGACCACCGACAGCTGATTATGGTGTGACGCTTCCGTTGGGTATTCTGACCTTTATACTGATCCACTTCAATACTTGGACGCACAACAAACCCAAGGATATTTGGAAGGATAAGTGTTCACCGCTTCCGCCGTGGCTGCCTATATGGTTGCCTATCAACATCATTTCTGATGTGGCGGTTCCGATTTCACTGAGCTTACGTTTGTTTGCAAACGTTCTCTCCGGAACAGTTATGATGGCACTTGTATACGGATTACTCGGTTGGATTGCAACAGGATGGCCGGCAGCACTTCATGTGTATTTCGACTTGTTCTCAGGTGCAATTCAGACATACGTATTCTGTATGCTGACAATGACATATGTTTCCAGTGCCCGCGGAGACGCATAAAGGCAGTACATTCGAGCTAAACTTCGATGTGCGGGAAGGTATGTAACAATTTAATATGGTGTTTGGCAGACAGGTTATGCGCCGGTGAACCTGTAAAAACTGCAAATAATAATTTATACGGCGCAGAAATGAGGAAACAATGGAATTTAATGACAATTTTATTTTAGGTTGTTCAGCAATCGGTGCAGGTCTGGCAGTTATCGCCGGTATCGGCCCCGGTGTAGGTCAGGGTATCGCAGCAGGACATGCTGCAGCAGCAGTTGGACGTAACCCCGGAGCAAAGGGTGATGTTACCTCTACCATGCTTCTTGGACAGGCAGTTGCCGAGACCACCGGTCTTTACGGCTTGCTTATCGCAATGCTCCTGCTCTTCGTTAAGCCTTTACTTAATAAATAAAGGTGCGCAGGATGCGGAATAATACCGCATTCGCCTATGTAACGAAGAAAGGAGGAAACGAATGATACTTTTAACAGAAGCTGGAGCAGAGATGACAAGAATGTTCAATCTTGATTTTCAGCTTGTAGCAGACTCTGTTTTGTCTATCATCGCAATCTTCGTTCTGTTTCTTGTTTTCAGTCTGTTGCTCTTCAATCCGGTTCGTAAAATGCTTAACGACCGTAAGAAGAGAATACATGATGAGATAGCTGACGCACACACTACTAAGGCAGAGGCAGATGAACTCAAGTCTCAGTACCAGGCTAAGCTTGATAATATTGACAAGGAAGCTGAAGAGATTCTTTCAGATGCCCGCAAGCGTGCACTCGCAAATGAGACACAGATTGTAGCAGATGCTAAGGAAGAAGCTGCAAGAATCCTTGCTCATGCCCGTAATGAAGCAGAACTTGAAAAGCAGAAGGCTATGGATGATGTTAAGAAGGAAATGGTTGTTCTTGCATCACTTATTGCTGAGAAGGTTGTATATGCACAGATTGATACTACTGTGCAGGATAAGCTGGTAGAAGAAACGCTTAAGGAAATGGGTAAAAGCACATGGCAAAGTTAGTTTCCCAAACTTATGGCGAGGCACTTGTTGAACTCGCAAATGAGGAAGGCATAGCATCTTCGATGCTTGAGGAAATTCAGTCTGTGCGCGAAATAATTAAGGACAATCCGGAATTTGTAAAGCTTATGCTTCATCCCGGAATTGCGAAGCAGGAAAAGCTGCAGGTTGTCGATAAGGTGTTTAAGGATAAGGTGAGCGATCAACTCACCGGACTTATTCGCATTATAGTAGAGAATGAAAGATTCAAGGACATTGATTCTGTATTTCAGTACTATATCGACAAGGTAAAAGAATCACAGGGAATCGGTGTTGTATATGTTACAACTCCGCTTGAGCTTGACGATAAGGAGAAATCCAATATCGTAGCAAGACTTCTTGAAACAACGGATTACAAGTCTTTGGAGATGAATTACGCAATTGATAAGTCACTTATCGGCGGAATGATTGTTCAAATCGGAGACCGTTATGTTGATTCTTCTATTCGAAACAGATTGGATGATTTGACTAAGGAATTATTACAAATCCAGTTGGGCTAACCCGACCGGAAGAAAGGTTACACTTCAATGAATTTAAAACCTGAAGAAATCAGTTCTGTAATCAAGGAACAGATCAAAAGGTATTCCGCTACACTTGAAGTTGCCGATGTAGGTACAGTAATTCAGGTAGCAGACGGTATCGCTCGTGTTCATGGTCTTGAGAACGCGATGCAGGGTGAGCTCCTCGAGTTCCCTCATGATATCTACGGAATGGTTCTTAACCTTGAGGAAGATAATGTAGGTGTCGTTCTGCTTGGTAACTCAAAGAATATTAATGAGGGAGACCTCGTTAAGACTACCGGACGTGTAGTAGAGGTACCCGTAGGTGACGCTCTTCTTGGAAGAGTTGTTAACGCACTGGGCCAGCCTATCGATGGCAAGGGACCCATTCAGACGACCAAATATCGTAAAATTGAAAGAGTTGCAAGCGGCGTTATTACCCGTAAGAGCGTAGATACTCCGCTTCAGACAGGTATCAAGGCAATCGACTCAATGGTTCCTATCGGAAGAGGTCAGCGTGAGCTTATCATCGGTGACCGTCAGACCGGTAAGACTGCTATTGCCCTTGACACTATCATTAATCAGAAGGGCCAGAATGTAAAATGTATCTATGTAGCAATCGGTCAGAAGGCTTCTACCATTGCTAATATAGTTAAGACTCTCGAGGAGTTCGGAGCTCTCAGCTATACCACCATAGTTGCATCAACCGCAAGTGACCTTGCACCCCTTCAGTACATCTCTCCTTACGCAGGATGCGCAATCGGAGAGGAATGGATGGAAAACGGAGAGGACGTACTCGTAGTTTATGATGATTTGAGTAAGCATGCTACCGCATATCGTACACTCTCTTTGCTCCTTCGTCGTCCCCCGGGACGTGAGGCATATCCCGGAGACGTATTCTATCTCCACTCAAGACTTCTTGAGAGAGCTGCTCGTATGAGTGATGAATACGGCGGAGGATCACTTACAGCACTTCCTATCATTGAAACACAGGCAGGCGACGTATCTGCATACATCCCTACCAACGTTATTTCAATCACTGATGGTCAGATTTACCTCGAAACCGAGATGTTTAACTCAGGTTTCCGTCCGGCAGTTAATGCAGGTCTTTCTGTATCACGTGTAGGTGGTGCCGCACAGATTAAGGCTATGAAAAAGATTGCAGCGCCTATTCGTACCGAGCTTGCTCAGTACCGTGAGCTTGCATCTTTCGCACAGTTCGGATCAGAGCTTGACGATGATACCAAGGAAAAGCTTGCACAGGGCGAACGTATTAAGGAGGTTCTCAAGCAGCCTCAGTATGCTCCCATGCCGGTTGAGTACCAGGTAATTATCATCTATGCAGTAACCAAGAAATTCCTTCTGGATGTTCCTGTTGCTGATATCACTCGCTTTGAGAAAGAATTCTTTGAGTTCTTGAATACCAAGTATCCCGAGCTTCCTGTTGCTATCGCTACTGAGCAGGTTATTTCAGACGATAACGATGCAAAGCTTCAGAAGGCAATCACTGAGTTCAAGGCAGATTTCTTAAAGTAATGAAGCCGTAAATTGCAGTGAGATTATTCCTAAGGGGATATTTATTTGCAGTAAAAAAGAGGTAATTGACTATGGCATCAATGCGTGACATTAAACGCCGCAGGTCAAGTATTCAGGGTACTCAGCAGATCACCAAAGCAATGAAGCTGGTTTCTACCGTTAAGCTTCAGAGAGCGAGATCAAACGCAGAGAAGTCCCAGAATTATTTTGACAGTATGTACCGCACCGTTAACAGCATTCTTGCTCGTGTGGGACATATAGAACACAGATACCTTACTCCGGCAACCAGCCAGAGAAAGGCTGTGGTCGTTATAACCTCCAACAGAGGTTTGGCCGGCGGATATAATTCCAATGTGGTGAAGCTGGTTACCAGAAATGATGACTTTAAGAAGGAAGATTTGGATATCTACGCAATCGGTAACAAGGGCCGTGATGCTCTTTCAAGATACGGATATTCCATCAAAGAGGATTTGCCGGATGTAATCGAGCTTCCGTCATATGCGGAAGCAAGTGCACTTGCGTCAAGACTTCTTGAATCCTACGAGGCAGGAGAGATTGGTGAAATTTATCTTGCCTATACCTTCTTCAAGAATACAGTCAGCCATGAGCCCAGGCTTATGAAGCTTCTTCCTGTAGAGGTTGAGCCCGAAGCCGAAAGTGAAGCTCAGGCGGTAATGAATTTTGAACCTGAAGATATTGAAGCACTTGATATGATTATTCCTAAGTACATCAGCAGCCTTATTTACGGCGGCTTGATGGAGGCGGTTGCCAGTGAAAACGGAGCCCGTATGCAGGCAATGGATAACGCAACCAGCAATGCTGAGGAAATGATCGATAAGCTTTCGCTTCAGTACAACAGAGCCCGTCAGGGATCTATTACTCAGGAGCTTACTGAAATTATCGCGGGCGCTGAAGCTATCAGTTAATCAGTAGCCATGTGGTGGCCGCATAGGCGGCGGAAAGAGGTATATAAATGGCAGAAAATAAAGGAAAAGTAACCCAGATTATCGGTGCGGTTCTTGATATCCGTTTCGATGAGGGCAAGCTTCCTGAAATTAATGAAGCAATTCGCATCCCGACCAAGGATGGCGCAGAGCTTGTTGCCGAGGTTTCACAGCACCTTGGTGATGACACCGTAAGATGCATCGCCATGGGTAGCACCGACGGACTTGTTCGCGGAACAGACGCTATTGCTACAGGAGCACCTATTTCTGTTCCTGTTGGTGAAAACACACTTGGTCGTATTTTCAACGTTCTTGGACAGCCTATTGATAATAAGCCTGCTCCCGAGAATGTATCATATGAGCCTATTCACAGAGCAGCTCCTTCATTTGAAGAGCAGTCTACCGAGGCTGAAATCCTCGAGACCGGTATTAAGGTCGTTGACCTTCTTTGCCCTTACCAGAAGGGTGGTAAGATTGGTCTGTTCGGAGGTGCAGGTGTAGGTAAGACCGTACTTATCCAGGAGCTTATTCGTAACATTGCTACCGAGCACGGTGGATATTCAGTATTCACAGGTGTAGGCGAGCGTACTCGTGAGGGTAATGACCTTTATCACGAAATGAGTGAGTCAGGCGTTATTGACAAGACCACCATGGTATTCGGTCAGATGAACGAGCCTCCGGGAGCAAGAATGAGAGTAGGTCTTACAGGACTTACAATGGCAGAGTATTTCCGTGATAAGGGCGGAAAGGACGTACTGCTTTTCATCGACAACATTTTCCGTTTCACTCAGGCAGGTTCTGAGGTATCCGCTCTTCTTGGACGTGTACCTTCAGCCGTAGGTTATCAGCCTACACTGCAGACAGAGATGGGTGCTCTTCAGGAGCGTATCACCTCTACCAGAAACGGTTCAATCACTTCCGTACAGGCTGTATACGTACCTGCGGATGACCTTACTGACCCTGCACCTGCAACTACCTTTGCTCACCTCGATGCAACAACCGTTCTTTCGCGTTCTATCGTAGAGCTTGGTATTTATCCTGCAGTTGATCCCCTCGAGTCTACTTCACGTATTCTCGATCCCAGAATCGTTGGTGAGGAGCATTACAGAACCGCACGTGGTGTTCAGGAGATTCTCCAGCGTTATAAGGAACTCCAGGATATCATTGCTATTCTTGGTATGGATGAGCTTTCTGAGAGCGACAGACTTGTTGTATCTCGTGCAAGAAAGGTTCAGAGATTCCTTTCACAGCCCTTCTTCGTTGCAGAGCAGTTTACCGGACTTACCGGTAAGTATGTTCCTGTTGCTGAGACAATCCGCGGATTCCGTGAGATTCTCGACGGTAAGCACGACGATATTCCTGAGAGCTACTTCCTTAGCTCAGGTACTATCGATGATGTTGTTGAGAAGTACAAGGCATCAAAGAAGTAATGTTGCATAGTAAATGGTGATCAGAGTCACTGTACAGTGATTTGTTAAGGAGTACCTATGGCTGAAAAGACATTCACGCTTCGTATTATCACTCCCGAGAGATTATTCTTCGAGGGTGAAGCGGAGATGGTAGAATTTAATACTACTGAGGGTGAAATCGGTGTTTATCCCGGACACATTCCGCTGACTGTCATCGTAAAGCCCGGTATTCTCAGAATCCACGAGAAGGAGGGCATCAGAATTGCAGCCCTTCATTCCGGATTTGCGGAAATCCTTCCCGAGGGAATATCAGTTCTTGCCGAGGTCGTTGAGTGGCCCGATGAGATTGATGAGAAGAGAGCCAATGAGGCGCTTGCGCGTGCACAGGATCGCTTGAAGGTTAAGACGGAGAATCTCGATATCGCAAGAGCCGAGACCGCGCTTCAGCGTGCAATTGCAAGAATTAATGTACTTAAATAAGTATAGCTTAGTAGTATAAAAAAGTGAGGTTCGTATAAGCGGGATGCGAATGGCGTTCGCTTATACGAACTTTTTTTGAAAAATGTATTAAACATAAAGCTCTTATGCGGTGTGGCCGCTTAAATAGAACTATGAAGAAATTTGTCAAATCAATAATTAAGGTGGTAGTGCTGCTGATAATATTTGTAGCAACACTTTTTATCGCCGGAAAAATAATGAATAAAGACCACGACAACATAACAATGGAAATGGACTCTGCTACATTTCCGTTGGTTACTATGGTGCGCGGAGATATTATATATAATGAGCTCCATGGCTATTCGAATAAGCAGGAGCTTAGCTGCATGACAGACAATATCACCCTTTTGGGAGATAACAGAGAGACCGGATACCATATTGATACATTTGGTACAGCAATAAACAAAATGAGCTTTGAGGTTCGCACAACGGATGGTGCAAGACTTATTGAGACCGGAGAGGTGACAGATTTTAAGGTCGGTATCAGAAGTATTGACGGTGTATTGAAGCTTAAGGATTTGCTGGAGCCGGATACCGAGTATGCGCTAATTTTGACACTTACAACTGATGAAGAGAGGGATATCTATTTTTACACCAGAGTAATCTGGAGTGATGGAATGGCATTTGAGGACAAAATGGCATTCGTACAGGATTTCCATGACCGTCTGTTTGATAAGGATGCTTCACTTGAGATTAAAAAATACTTGGAAACGAATTCTTCGCTCAATGATAATTCAACCTTTGCCAATGTAGATATCCATTCAAATTTTTATCAGGTAACCTATGGTGAACTATATCCCAAGCAGTTAGAGGAGCCTACGATTTATCTTAAGGATATTTCGGAGACGATGATGACGGTTCTTGTTAAGTTTATTGTATTTACCGGTGAGGATGACAACAGAACATATTATGATACCACAGAGTATTTCCGAATCAAGGTTGGAAAAGAGCGAATGCTTCTGATAGATTATGAGCGCTCTATGGATCAGATGCCCAAGGACAGTGCGCTCTGCCAGAATGATAAGATAGTGCTGGGTATTACAGACCGAAATGTTGATTATTCTGAGAGTGAAGACGGAAATACTGTTGCTTTTGCAGCCGGTGGAAAATTGTATTCTTATCAGTCGACTACCAATAAGCTGACTAAGGTGTTCTCCTTCCTTGGAGAGGATGATTTTGATGCCAGAATTTTATATAATGCACACGGTATTAAGATTCTTGATATAGAGGAGTCCGGTAATATTGAGTTTGCCGTATTCGGATATATGGCAAGCGGACGTCATGAGGGTGAGGTCGGAATTGAGATTTACAGATTCGACAGTAAATTAAATACCATCGAGGAGATGGTCTATATTCCGTACAATAAAAGCTATGAGATATTGGATGCAGAACTCAATTCGTTATTATATCTGAACCGCGAGCAGCATTTGTATTTCACGCTTGAAAATAAGGTATATTGTGTTGATATCGAAGCAAGAACAGTCGAGCTTAAAAATGATGTAAGGAATGAGGATACTCTTTCTACCAGTGTGGATCACAGAATACTTATAAGCACAAAGCTTTATCCTGATTCTGAGCTTGCTTCAAGCCTTGTGTTAACCAATCTTAACAATGAGACCGATATTGTTATTCAGGCTACCACAGGGGATGCTATTAAGCCCTTGGGCTTCGTGTACGATGATGTAATATACGGTATCGCACACATGGAAGATGTACACTATGATAATACCGGACGTTTGTTTTTTCCTATGTATCAGGTGATAATCTGTAACGAAGCCGGCGCATTGATTAAGTGCTATGAGCCTGAAGGGGTATATGTAACCGGGCTGGAGCAGAGGGAAAATCAAATCATTCTTGAGAGAGTAACCATCGATGCAAACGGTAATCTTCATGATGCATCGCCGGATTATATTACTACCGAAGAAAATTTCTATGAAACCAACGTTACGGATGCAACTACAGTTGTTGATATCTATGAGACCTATGTTCAGCTCAAGCTGCCTAAAAATGTAGATACTGCGTCGCTGAAAATTGTTGTGCCGAAGGAAATAGTATACGAGGGTGGAAGAATTCTCGAGGTGGAGATTACCACGGAGAATCGTTTTTATGTATATGATGCCTACGGGCTTGAATATATCTACAATCTGGCGTCTAATGCGGTAGAACTTGCATATGATAAGTCCGGATGGGTATATGACAGCGAGGGTACTCTCGTATGGAAGAGAATTAATCGTAAGACCAGGAATCAGATTATGGCGATTACCGAGGATTCTGTTTCGGAGGAGCGAAATGCGCTTGCAGTCTGTCTTGATTCGCTGCTCAAAAATGAGGGAATTGTTCGTAACTCGAATTATCTGCTGGATCAGGGGCAGTCGGTTCTTGAAATCCTCGAGGAGAATATGGAGGGCTATCTGATATTAGACCTGAAGGATTGCTCACTGGAAAGCGTATTGTATTATGTAAGTGAAGATATACCTGTACTGGTACTTACCGGCAAAAATGATGCGGTACTGATTACCGGCTATAACGATACGGCAGTGGTTATACTTGATCCTCAGAAGGGAACTCTTGATAAAATGCCGATGGAGGAAGCCGAGGAATGGTTTGACCGATGCGGCGGTGAGTATATAAGCTATGTTGAAAAATAGTGAATTAAGGTTATAATGGTTTTTATAATCTTTTACGGAGGATAGTGAAATGTCTTCGAACGAAAAGTATACATTGAATTTTTCAAAGCCTGAAAAGATATATTTTGTTGGAATCGGCGGAATCAGCATGAGCGGACTTGCAGAAATTCTTGCTGATGCGGGATTTACTGTTAGCGGCTCTGACAGAAGCAGCAGCGCAATTACACAGGGACTTGAGGCCAAGGGAATTAAGGTTTTTTACGGACAAAAGTATGAGAATATCACTGCGGATATAGACTGTGTGGTGTTTACCAGTGCAATTCGTCCTGATAATCCTGAGTATAAGGCTGCACAGGAGCTTGGACTTAAGACACTTACAAGAGCTGAGCTTTTAGGCCAGATAATGAAAAATTACAGCATACCGGTTGCTGTAAGCGGAACTCACGGTAAGACTACAACCACATCTATGATCAGTGAGATATTACTGGCAGCAGATGTTAACCCCACACTCTCTATCGGAGGCGTATTACCTACTATCGGTGGAAACGTGAGAGTCGGTGGACCGGAATATTTTGTTACTGAAGCTTGCGAGTATACTAACAGCTTCCTTTCATTCTTCCCCAAGGTGTCCATCATTACCAATATTGAGGCAGACCACCTGGATTTCTTTAAGGATTTGGATGATATTCGTAATTCCTTCCGCAAATTTGCACAGCTTCTTCCTGATGACGGAGCGCTGATTATCGGAGGCGATATTGAACGCTATAAGGAGATTACCGATGGCCTTGGCTGTAAGGTTATTACTTATGGTTTGGAAAAAAAGGATGCTTACGGTAATCCGATGGATTATTATCCTGAAAATATTACCTACAATGAGCTTGGCAGAGCTTCCTTTACGGTAGTCAGCAAGGATGAAAGACGTGAAGTATCCCTGCAGGTACCCGGTGAACACAATGTGATTAATGCGTTAGGAGCAATTGCGTTGGCGGATGCTATCGGAATCAGTCATGAGCAGTCTGCTGCTTCAGTTCATAATTTCAAGGGTACTGACAGAAGATTTGAATACAAGGGTGTTGTAGACGGAATAACAGTAATCGATGATTACGCGCATCATCCTACTGAGATTGAGGCAACCCTTAAGGTGGCTCAAAAGATCGAGCACAATACCCTCTGGGTAGTGTTTCAGCCCCATACATTTACCAGAACCAAGGCGTTTATGAAGGAGTTTGCACAGGCCTTAAGTATGGCGGATAAGATTGTATTGCCTGACATCTATCCTGCCCGAGAGACCGACAATCTCGGAATCAGCTCGGCTACTCTTTGCGAGGAGCTCCGTAAGCTTGGCGCCGACGCTGTATATATTCCATCTTTTGACAGGGTTGAAAATTTTCTTTTGGAAAATTGCACAAAGGGTGACATGTTGATAACTATGGGAGCGGGAGAAGCCTATAAAATAGGTGAATCACTGCTTGGTAAATAGCTTTTCCACAATATCCACAGATTTGAAAATGGCTTTGCACAATCAAATCTGTGGATATTTTTTATGCGTACTGTGGATAAGATTTTATTGGACTCAAAAAATCTTATTATGTATTTACAAGCCTTTCGGAAATAAATATGACAAGGGTGTTAGGGCGTATCCACATTATCCACATTATCCACTTTTGAAGTGGGAATAACTATGAAAAATTGGTACTGTGATTTTGTCCATTACGCAAAAAACATCCTTATGTTATAACTGAAAAGGTTAATTATGTGAAAGAGTACATGAAGGTACGCGGGGAGCTTGTGATGGCAGGATTTGTTGTTTATCAGGATAGTTATATCGGTGCTACGATAGTATCGAATAGATTTATAGATGAGTATATGACTGATGCGAATGATGCGCAGCTCAAGGTATATTTATACCTTGTTCGTATGCTGAACGCACATCTTGAGACCAGTGTTTCGGATATTGCCGATCGTTTCAATCATACAGAGAAGGATGTTATCAGAGCCTTTAAGTATTGGGAGAAGAAGGGCCTTCTTACAATAGATTATGATGAGAACGGTGTCTTAAACGGAGTTCATCTGGTCAACCTTTGCAACGGAGAGGCTACAGTGCCTTCGGTAGAGGCTACTCATAAGAAGGTGAGAGTAAGCAAGCAGAACAAGGCTGCCGAAGCAGAGTATTTGGCCACTTCGGAAGCTACCTCCGAGAGCAATGTGCCTGAAATGGCTGTAAGTGCAAGTGAAGTGACCTCAGCAACACTTACGCAGGTGGTTCAGACTGTGCCTGTTCAGGAGATTATGCCGGCTCAGGAAACCATGCCTGCACAGGAAATTGTGTCTGCTCGAGAGCTTATGCCTTCTAAGGAAATTACAATAGTACCCAAGCCTTCATACAGTGCAAGGGAACTTCAGGAATACAGCAAGAAGCAGGGATGTACCCTTGTGTCTCTTGCAGAGGTTTATTTCGGAAGACCTCTTTCTCAGAGCGATTTACAGACACTTTGCTATTTCACCGACGGACTTGGAATGTCAGAAGACCTGGTGGACTATTTACTCCAGTATTGCGCAGATAAGGGCAAGAAGGACTTCAGATATGCCGAAAAGGTTGCAATCGGTTGGAAGGAAAAGAATATTACTACTGTCAATCAGGCTGCAGGCAGCAACCTCAGATATGACAAGGTGGTTTATACAATAATGAACAGACTCGGAAAGAGCGGAAGCCCTGCTGAAAAGGAGATGGAATATATCACCAGATGGCTTGGCGAGTATGGTTTCTCCGAGAGCGTTATTTTAGATGCCTGCGATAGAACAGTGCTTGCTACCGACAGTCACAGATTCCAGTATGCTGAAGGAATTCTCAGCAGCTGGAAGAAGAGCAATGTGCGCAGCACAGATGAGATTGCCAAGCTCGATAAGGATTATCAGAAGAAAGAGTCCGGCAAGAGCACTGCTAATCAGAATAGTAATTATGTTTCAAGCAATAGAAACGGTGGCGGTAATGCAGGCTCATTCGGTAAATTCCAGCAGAGCGAAATTGACTATGAGGCATTGAGCAAGAAGGTATTTATCAACTGACAGATATGAGGGATTGAGGTACAGATGGCACTTAGCAACGAACAGTTCGACGGATTGATGCGCGAATATGAAAAAACTCGCAATATTAATCGTCGACTTACGGAAGAAAAAATAAATAAAATAGAGAAACAGCTTCCTTCGCTTAGGGCTTTTGACAACAGAATAGCTACTTTGTCAATTCAGCAGGCCAAAAGCATGATGGATGGAAAAACTCAGCAGGCAGAGGATTTGGCTGATGAGATTGCGATGATTAGAGTCAGAAGACGTTCGGAGCTTGAAAGCATCGGATATCAGGAGGAGGATTTGGAGCTTGTTTATACCTGTGCAGATTGTCAGGATACCGGCTTTATCAACAGATTCACAGCCAAGAAAGAAAAGTGTCATTGCCTGAAGAAAAGAGAACTGGAGATTCTTTATGATCAGTCCAGAATCAAGACTTTGTTGAAAAAAGAGAATTTTTCTCGCCTTTCTTATGAATATTGCACGGGTGAAGACTTGACTAGATTGAAAAACGCGGTTAGAATTTGCAAGGAATTCATTGATAATTTCGGCAAAACCTATCGCAATTTGGTGTTTAGTGGTACAGTAGGAACCGGAAAAAGCTTTTTATCCTGCTGCATAGCATATGAATTGCTTGAAGCATGTCATTCGGTTTTGTATCTTAGTGCGCCTCAGTTGTTTGATGCTATGGCGCAGTATCAGTTTGGCAATGACCGTGAGGGGAAAGCGGAGTTTAACAGAGAATTGTTTGATTGCGAACTGCTTATCATAGACGATCTCGGAACCGAGCTTACCAATGCTTTTGTGGCTTCGTCATTGTTCACCATTGTCAGTGAGAGACACAATCACAATCATCCTACAATTATTTCGACTAATCTTGAGTTGAGAGATATACGAGACAGATATTCTGACAGAACTTTTTCAAGAGTTACAGGTAATTACGATTTTATTCAGTTGTCGGGACCAGATGTACGCCAGCTTTTATAAAGAAACAGGAGATTATATCTAATGGCAAACCGTGAAGAAAAAAGAAACCTTGAAACCATTCCCGTTGGTTCATTGGGAATCATTGCTCTCAGAGGTGTAGCACCTCTTGCTGAAAAGGTAGACCAGTATCTGGTTAAATGGAGAGCAGAGCGTGAGAGTGAGCATAAGGGATCACTTGCATTTGCAGGATATCAGCGCGGAACCTATATTCTTGAGGCCAAGGTGCCCAGATTTGGTTCAGGAGAAGGTAAAGGACAGATTCTTGAATCGGTAAGAGGTACAGACCTCTATCTGATAGTTGATGTACTTAACTACTCACAGACTTATTCACTTTGCGGACATGAGAATCACATGTCTCCCGACGATCATTTCCAGGATCTTAAGAGAATTATTGCGGCAGTAGGCGGTAAGGCAAGACGAATCACAGTTATTATGCCCTTCCTCTATGAGAGCCGTCAGCATAAGAGAACCGCAAGAGAGTCACTTGACTGCGCACTCGCTCTTCAGGAGATGGTAAAGATGGGTGTTGACAATATCATCACCTTCGATGCACATGATCCCAGAGTTCAGAATGCGATTCCTCTTAGCGGATTTGAGACTGTTCAGCCTGCTTATCAGTTTATCAAGGGTCTTCTTAAGAACTATAAGGGCCTTAATATTGATGCAGACCATATGATGGTAATCAGCCCTGATGAAGGTGGAATGGGAAGAGCAATTTATATTGCCAACGTTCTCGGCCTTGATATGGGTATGTTCTATAAGCGCCGTGATTATACAAGAATTGTAAACGGACGTAATCCTATCGTTGCTCATGAGTTCCTTGGAACAAGTGTTGAAGGCAAGGATATGATTATTATCGATGATATGATTTCATCAGGTGAGAGTGTTCTCGAGGTTGCAGCAGCTCTTAAGGAGCGCAAGGCTAACAGAATCTTTGTATTCTCTACCTTCGGACTCTTCACCAGCGGACTTGATAAGTTTGATGAGGCATACGAGAAGGGACTTATTACAAGAGTTCTTACTACCAACCTCATTTATCAGACTCCTGAGCTTCTTGAAAGAGAATGGTATATCAACTGCGACCTCAGCAAATATATCGCATATATCATTGATACACTTAACCATGACTGCTCAATTTCTGATCTCCTCAATCCTAATGAGAGAAT
>JAKSRU010000057.1 GCA_024403475.1 Lachnospiraceae bacterium
AATGCCTGACATAATTCATGGTCTCCGAACAGGTTGTCCGGGTGAAAAATCTTTATCAGGTCTCTATATCGTTTTCTGAGTCCTAATGGATTGGTTCCGATAGTTCTGAATAAAACCTCGGCTGTTCTGGCCATATCTTCTCTGGAGCCTGAATCTTTGGGTGCAGCCTGCTGTCTTTCATAGTAAGCCTTTTTCTCCGCTTCAAACTTTTTTCTGTCGGATTCAAGATTCCTAAAGCCTTCAGTCAATATATCCATTTTTTTATCAAAAAACAAATTCTCTTCTTTTAAGCGCTGGCGTTCATTTAATGTACGTCTGTTGAGTTCATCCAATTCATCTCTGAGACGGACTCTATCCTTCATGAAATCATCCTGCATTTTTGTAATGCGATTTCTTTCATCTTCAAGATTGCGTTTTTCCTGAGCCAGGCGCATATTCTCCTGAAAAAGAAATACTTTTAATTTCTTTAATTCTTCTTCAGTATTTGCATTGTTGATATCTTCCAATTCAATCATTAATATTCCCTATTAATATGAACCGCTTAATTATTCTTCAGGAAAAGCAATATCCTTTGCCTCTGCATCTGAAACATCAGAAGTTCCGTTCTTGGGCTTAGTAATCTTGTGAATTACATCGGGTAACATATCTATTACCTTTGTAAGAACATCCTGATCCTTAACACTGATAATTCTTGCTGAACCATCTCTAATTACAAGAATTGCGGTAGGGGACATTTTGCCACCCATTCCACCTGCACCGTTAGAGGTTGTTTTATTATCGTTAGCTGTAGAACCGGCTGCAACACCAAAAGAAACATCAACAAGAGGGATAATTGTTGTATCTCCTACAATTGTAGGCTGACCAACAACGGTTTTTGTTGAAAGTATTTTTTCCATTCCACCTAATAATGATGAAATCACTTCATTAAAGTTGTTATCTTTATTAGCCATAATAATCTCCATTTCATTCTATGAAATGTGAGCGCGCTATGCTGTGCATCCTTTGCGGATGACACAAATAGTGCGGTGTGAAAATTACATCTTTCACACTAGTCCTCGCATCAATTTCGCATCAAAATACGTATATATATAATTTACCTAAAATTTGTTCCAATGTAAAGATAATCTGACTTAAAAGGATTTGAGTATAAATTAAGAATATTCCTCTTCCAAGTCCTTGAGTATCTTTTCATGCTTCTTTTCGTTTTTAGCCTTGGAAATATCTTTTTTATCTCCGTGAGCATCTAAGCGTGCCTTTGTTAATCGTAATTTTTTACTGAGTATTATAGGCAGTGCATGCACTGCAAGCGAAAACAAATTGAAATATCCTTTAATATAAAGACTTCCTTCAATAATCTTATTTTCAAAATCAGGTACTATATTAAAGGTCTTAGGCCATTTAGTAAACAAAGCGCAGCATATACCGTATATTTTACCTGTTGTATCCGGAGAATCTGCACCAAATATCAGATCAACCTTGCCTTTTTTAGGGGCAATAATTTTTAACATTTTGAGTCCGCGTTTTTTTACACTGTTAAATAATGCTTGTGTATCGTCATGTTCCCATAATGCATAATAATATTTAATATCCTTAATAAGATATTGAATCTTTACAATTACTTTATATCTGAAGTTTTCCCATGCTTTTTTAATATAATACATAGGATTTATGATATGTGGCTTATTATTATTTGTTTTAGAGGTATTTGATTTGTTCTTTTTTGAATTTGAATTACTTACAGAAGCTTTTGATGATTCTTCAGTTTCGTGTTTTTCAATAGGGTTTCCGTAGCTGTCTATATCCAGTGCTTCGAATTCGGCACCTTCAGATGTATCTTCATAAGAAGCATCAGATTTTGGATTTTTTGACTCGTCTTGGTCATCACTGCCTTTTGATGAATCATATAAGGTGAACCATGCCGCTTTAGCATATATATTTCCCGGCTCGGGATAATCATATCCGGCTCTTACGATGCCAAATAGATATTTTATTCTAATCTTCGCTGTATATTTATTATCTTTAGCGGTACCGTCAATTCTATATATAACAGGACACAGTAAAATAAGAAGTAGTAAAACTATTACTACTCCTAATATACAAGCTAGAACTATTCCTATTATAGATAATATTTTTAGAAATATCGGCCACATGAAATAAATTCCTTCAGATTAAGATCACCACGCTTACGCATACAGTCTTCGGACATTCTTCTTACCAACTCTCCTGCCTCGCCCTTGCTTCCTGCTATTCCGCCGACTATAAAAATTCTTTGTTTATATAAAGGTGAAACAAGAAATTTCGCTTCAAGTATTTCAAGCATTTCGTCTTCTTTATCTGAAGGTGTGATTATAAAATAATTGCCCTTCCCATGCTTAATTCTATACTTGATAAACATTAGTTTTCGCGAATCAAGACTATCTCCAATATATATTTGAGGAAATGATTTAATCTTTGCTTTCATGAAAACAGTATATCATAAAATTACACAATAAGAAGAGCAACTTCTCTAAGTTTACGAATCTTGAATGTTAAAATGTGTTTTTTCAATAGCTTTTTGAATAACAGCAAATAGGATATTTTTATCGAAAGGCTTTTCGACAAATCCATCCATTCCTACCTTCAGAGCTCTCTCTTTGTCGTCAATAAACACGCTTGCTGTAACAGCGATAATAGGAATGTTAGCCTTTTCGGTATCTTCCAGAGATCTGATTATTTCTGAAGCCTTATAGCCGTTCATATTGGGCATCTGTAAATCCATAAGAATACAATCATATTTCTTTGCAGGTGCTTTTTCGAGCATCGCAACACAGATAATTCCATCCTCTGCAAATTCAACATTTATACCCTTGTCAGAAAGAACCTTGCCGGCAACCTTTCTGTTGATTTCGTTATCATCAGCCAAAAGAATAGTCTTTCCTTTAAGGCTTTCATAATCAACAACGATTTCCTCTTCAGGATTAAAGGCAGAATAATCTGCAATTCTATGCTCGAGGGTAATCATTATTCTTGTACCGAAATCCAAATGGCTTTCTATATCGATGGTACCATTCATCATTTCGATAAGTTTTTTGACGATATACATTCTGATTACGGTAATTTCCCAAGCGATATCGTAAGTAACCTCCTTGTTATGAAGGAATTTGTTGATACCGTTAATATAGTTCTCGGAAACTCCGCGACCATTATCTTCGATAGTATAAAGAACTTTTACAAAACCTTTTTTTGATGTAGGTATTTCTTCAGCTCTGAATCTGATGATACCGGAATGACGAGAATAATTTATTGAATTATACAAAAGAGTTTCGAACAAAATAGTAAGAAGCTCCTCGTCTGAATATACAAATTCATGCACAGATAAAAACTTTGTTAATATATTGAGGTCATTGTTTTCTGCATCGCTTGAAGCTGCCTCAAGAAGTCGACTGATAATAGCAGTGGGACTGCATACAGTTTCCTTTACATGAACATCGTCATTCTCAAGTCTTGATAAAAGCATAAAGTTATCAAGGAATTTAACCATAGTTTTACCTGACTGGTTTATCTTTGAAGCATATTCCTTGACCTTATCTGCATCACTTGAGTCGGTTAAAATCATATCAGAATAACCCATGATAGAATTTAAACAGGTTCTGATATCATGTGACATAGCAACATAATAATGTCTGTCTATACCCTTATCTGCTGTGCCATTATTCTTAGACTGTGACTTCTTCTTTATATTTGCTTTTTTATAAGCACCGGTAACAACACGCTTATCAAGAGGCTTTTCAGTATCTTCGGGAACCATCCAAAGCTTACCCTCTTTTTTCGCACCTTTGATAGTGCCGTCCATGCACATCATCTGAACTCTTCTTACGGTAAGTCCCCATAAGTCTGCTACTTCTTTAACCGGTCTGTATTCCATAAATTACTCCAATCTGATTACTTAATGCATTTAATAATATATCAAGCGAAAAAGATAATGCTTTTATATATTATGTTCGCGAATTTTTCGCATAAAGCAATTATATATTATCTTGTACATAAATATCAATATTATTTTACGCGTATATTGACCAATATTATTCGCATAATATACCCATTTTTAATCATTTATGGTAAAATATTCTTCGTATATACTCGTATATAAATATTTTCTATATTAGGGGAAATAAATGAAGACAATTACTGTTATGGAATTGCAGGAAGGAATGGAAATCGGTGAACCTGTAGAGGCACAGGGTTCTGTTCTTTATGATGCCGGCACAAAAATTGATTTAAAGGTAATCGATCGAATCAAGAGACACGGCGTAATGTGCATTACTGTAATGGAAAAAGCTGATTATGCTACTACTCATTATGAGAAAATTCAGTATGATAAGGATTTTCAGAATTTCTGTTCCGTATATCGCAATAGTTTGAATATATATAAAGGCACTATGATCAGTTATATGGGTACCAAGCAATCTATTGACCCTTCTGTATTTATGTCTATTTATGAAAGTGTAAGCTCAATTATTTCCACTGAAGGACAGCTTCTCGATTATTTATATAATATGGTACCTAATGAAGATGAACTGACCTATACATCTTCTTTTAATGCTGCTTTATTATGTGGAGCATTTGCAAATTGGCTCAATCTCCCTGCAGACGAAAAAAAGATACTGATTCTTTGCGGTTTCTATTACGATATTGGTAAATGGGTAATTCCTAACAACATTCTTTGGAAGCCCGGTAAACTTACCGAGGAAGAATTTGCATTGGTAAAGAAGCATCCGGTTACAGGATATGCCTTAGTAAGAAATGATACCAATCTTAACGAACATGTTAAAAATACAGTTATCATGCATCATGAACGTTATGATGGTACCGGCTATCCTTATCATATGAGGGAAGAAAAAATTGATAAATATGCAAGATATATGGCAATTATAGACACATATATTGCAATGGCATCTCCCAGATCATTCAGAAGCGCTTTTACTCCACTCCAGATAATTGGAATTTTAGAGGAAGAAAAAGAAAAATATGATTTGCAGATTTTGCTTCCGCTTATAGAAAAAATAGCCGATACTCAGATAGGTTCAAAGGTTGAACTTAGTGATAAAAGCGTGTGGGAAGTAATAATGATTCAAAAGAATAAGTATTCAAGACCTATGCTTAAGGGCAATAATGGTATGATTCTTGATCTTTCTTCTCGCCCTGACTTAAAAATTGTCAGGATGGTTTAATATCTTTCAAAATATGAATCAAACAATAGCTTAGCCAATGGAACTGCTCTTTCTCCACCGGTTCCGCCGGCTTCAATTATGATTGTAACAGCGACCTCGGGATTCTCGGCCGGTGCATATCCGGTAAACCAAGCATGGGAATCTCCGAGGTCATTATATTCTGCAGAACCTGTTTTGCCCGCTGCTGTATATATATCATTCTTTAGTCTGCCGGCTGTACCTTCAGTTACAACACTTTGCATTAATTTCTGTAAAAATTCTGCTTCGTCTGCAGTCATCAAAGAAAAAGCTTCCTCTGATGCGTAATCTTTTACTATTGCGCCATCTGTTCCCTTGACATTATCAATAATATAAGGTGTAACCAATACTCCGTCATTAGCTATAGCCATAGTAATCAGATTCATATGATAAGGGCTGATTGAAGTCTTTCCCTGACCGATTGATGTTTGCATCATATTATAATCATCTGTATCACTGCTTATATATAATGAGCTCCGGGTATACTCTATAGGACAAGGTAATTCTCTATTAAACATAAGTGAATCTAAAGTTTGTGAAAAATTACTTCTATCAAGAGACATACCTATGTTAGCAAACGAAGCATTACATGATTTCGCGAATGATAATTCAAAATCTACATCACCATGTCTGGTGCCATGAAAACAATTAATTCTGTAATTATCAACTGTAAAAAAGCCATTGCAATTATAGATATATTTTTTATAGTCAGTATTATTTTCACGAAAATATTCAAGAGCAGTTATAATCTTAAAAGTAGAGCCGGGGGGATATTGTCCCTGAGTAACTCTGTTTAATAATACAGAGCTTTCAGAATTTTCTGTTAACTGATCCCATAATAAATCAATATAGTTGGGATCAAAATCAGGCTTGGAAACCATTACTAATACTCTGCCTGTTTGTACTTCTGTTAAAATTACAGCTCCATTGTAATTGCCGAGATAATCATATGCAATTTGTTGCAATTCAACATCAAATGTGGTTGTAACATTATAGCAGGTATTGAGATTGCCCTGAGATCTATTTTCAGCGCGCTGCAAGAGACTATTATCAGTATTAATCAGATAATAGTTTTGCATTGCTTCTACTCCGGTCTTACCATGAGTAGAAAATCCTACAGAATGAGCAAATAATCCGCCATAAGGATATACTCTGGTCTGAGTACCATCTTCATTTTGAATAGAATACGCTAAAAGTTCACCGTCTTTTCCGTAAATATTTCCTCTGAGATTTTGAGTATAGAGAACACTTTCCCTTTTATTGTAGCTGTTAGAAAAGAAAGTTGACTTGTTATTGCAATAAAAAACAACAAGATAAGTAATCATCGCAATGAATAGTACCGAGAATACAGCAATGGTAATATGAATGTGATGATTTATGGTTAGCTTATCCGATTTAATCAGAAAATTCCTGATAGAATTATTACTGTTACCGGAATAAGCGGAATTATTTGATTTATGGTTATTGCTATTATTTTGAATGCTCATCTTAATGTTTAGTCTTTTTGTTTGATAAATTAACTTTGTCTTCTCTGCGTAATCTTATGTAAATTGATTGCACTATAAAATACATTATGGTGGAAGCCATTATCGAAGAGCCGCCATAACTGATTAATGGTAATGTCACACCTGTAAGAGGGATAAATTTTATTCCGCCTCCAACAGTTAAGAAAGCTTGAAATAATAATGATACTGCTATTCCGTATACTATCTGCTTATAAAAATTATCATTAATTTTTGATGATACACGAAGCATTTCAATAAATGTACTAATGCTGATTATTAATATTGAGATTCCTGCAATAATACCTAATTCTTCGCAAATTACTGAAAATACAAAATCGGTATCTGCAAATGGTATTGTTGTTGGTGTGCCTTCCAGCAAACCTGTACCAAAGAAGCCGCCGCTTGTAATTGAAAACATTGACTGTATAATCTGATATCCTTTGTTATCAATATATGGCCAGGGATCCTGCCATATCATTACTCTCACGCGTACATGTGAAAATATCTTATAAGCTATAATTGACGCACCTGCACCTGCTATAAGTCCGGCAAACATGTAAATATAATTTCCGGTAGCTATAACTAAAACAAATAGATATATAACAAAATATATAAGTGCACTTCCTAAGTCCTTGGAAACTACAAGAATGCCGACATACAGAGCTGCTATCAATGCTGATACTATTATCTTCTTAAAATTAAGCTCGTTCCATAATATGGAAGCAAGAAAGAATATAAATATGAGCTTTACAAATTCTGAGGGCTGCACAGATACAGGTCCTAATGAAATCGATAGCTTAGAACCATGGCTTATTTTTCCCAAAACCAGAACAACAGATAATAGCAGTAAACCTATTGCGGCATAACACCAGGTTAATTTTTTTAAGAATTTAATTTTGCCAAATATGAAAATCATTCCAATGCATAAGGCAAAGCTTACAGTCACAATTATAAATTGCTTAAATGATTTATTTATTGAAATGCGCGATACAATCAGCAGACCGCAGCTTACAAGCATGCTGAAATTATTGAGCAATAGAATATTACATTCCGGGAAGGCACTTTGTGTTACAAATAAAAACAGAAATACACATACTAAAATAAAGATTAGAACAGCCAAATACATAGGGTTCTTAGAAATCAGCATCATATGTATACAGCATACCAATACTGTAAGAATATTAACTGAGTTTTGAATGACTGCAATAGCTGTCTTTCCACCTGTTTTTTTTGCACCAAAAATAGATATGCTTGAAATGGCATATATCATAAGTAGTATTGCAATTATGTACTTTGATGATTCAAGAAAAAGATATTGCATATTTATTCCGTGCTATGTTTTTCAAATGCTTTTGTATATTCCCAGTTAACCTCATTGTCCCCGATGAGATAATATCTTAAAACTTCATTTATGCTGTTTGAGGTTTCATTTGTAAAATCAATTCTAAAATCAAAATTATCGGGATAATTGTTTATCTCCTTGGTCAAAGTAACCGGAACAGCATTATAGATTGTGTTTTGACAATGCACACAATCTGTAAATATCGGTAAATTTCTTTTAGTTCTGTCTGTTATTGAAGTCCATCGTTGTTCATTACTATTTGTATTTGACTTAATACACTTGCCCAGTGTCTTATTGACGCAATTAGCAGTATGCATTAATGGAATTCTGCCATAAACCATTTTTTCATATATAAGGTCATGATTGTATTGTGCCAGTTCTTTTTGAGCAGATCCGCATAATTCAACCGGCATACCTACAGACGATGAGTATGATGACGCAAGATACAAAGCTTTTCTATTCCAGGTATAAACGCCGTAATCTATTGCGATATCAATTTCAGGACTTATATTTTTAATGCTTTGAACATAATTTATATCTTCTATATTTCTGACAAGGAATCCGGATATAAGCTTATGAGACGATATAGATAAAGGCTTTTCATCTTTCATTCTTCTGACATAAGGCATAGATATATATATATCAATATCATAAGTAGCTTTCATTGTATTAAGCTTATTAATAAATGAGGTATTGATATTATTGGGGGATGATTCAATAAACAGTTCTTCCGGAATGTAAATTCTTGATATTCTGTTTTTAGTATTGATAAATGCAGAATTATTCTCCTCAATGAATTTAATCACTGAATTGAGCTGTGTTAAATCGTTTATCAGTATATTAAAATAGCGAGAATTATTTTCCTGCTCTTTATATGATTGCTTTTTTAATGCTTGCTCTTGATATGCTTGCTCTTGATATACTTTAGCCTGTTGCTCTTGAGCGGTTACTGCTTGACGCGAATAAACCAAGCCGTAGCTTTCGATGATTTTTTCTTCAAGTTCAGCTATGGCAGATCTTCTTAGTTCGTTTATTCCCTTTAAGTTGTAGTAAGCATTATCACTTACAAATATATTATTCTTGGTTACATCAGGGTCTATTGTAAATGATGTGGCTCCAAGTTTATTTACCTGTTTAAGAATATCATCAGCAGTAATAGCCTTTTTCTGAGCAGTATCTACAACATCTCCATATTTAATTATATAAATATCATTGTATGAAATTGATATATAAGCAGGCTCTCCTTCTGAAAAATAACAATTCATTTCAATTTTTATCTCAGGAAGCTTTAGCTTAGCATCATTACCAACATATAATCTATGAATTTCGTTGATTATATTCTCATCTGTGCTGTTATATGAAGGATTGTCAATAGTTATCATGTCCTGACCATTGTATTTTTCATAATAGCCTTCAGAAACCTGGCTTCTTATATACAACGAAGATAATTTTTTCTTATCGTGTGATGATACACTAATCTTTCCATTTTTCAGGTATTGATCTATATATTTTCGGTAAAGAGCAGTAACACCGGCTGCATACTCCGGTTTTTTCATACGACCTTCAATTTTGAAGGAATCAATACCGGCTTCGATGAGGTTGGGAAGATATTCAATAGTACACATATCCTTAAGACTTAAAGGATAAATCTCAGATTTGTTGCCTTGCGAATATGGTAATCTGCAGGGCTGAGCACAGCGGCCTCTATTTCCGCTTCTTGAACCGATTACAGAGCTGAAAAGACACTGTCCGGAATAACAATAGCAAATTGCACCGTGAATAAAGCATTCAATCTCTATATCGCATTCTGACTTAATTCTTTTGATTTCATTAAGTGAAAGCTCTCTGGCGGGTACGACACGACAAACTCCCATTTTCTTTAAGAAGTTAACTCCTTCAATACCTGTCGTGTTGAGCTGAGTACTTGCATGTACCTCCATACCCGGGAAATTATTATAAATATATGAAATTACTCCTAAATCCTGAACTATAACACCGTCCAGGCCGACCTCGTATAATGGTGCTAAAAAATCATACAATTCATTAAGCTCAGCATCTGTCAAAAGTGTATTTACCGTTAGATATACTCTTTTATCATATAAATGGGCATACCTAATACATGCACATAATTCATCGGTTGAAAAATTATCTGCATACGCTCTTGCTCCAAATTTATTTCCTGCCAAATATACAGCATCTGCACCTGCTCGTAATACCGCATAAAAACTGTCTATATTGCCGGCAGGAGCCAATAATTCTGTCTTATTAATCTTCATTTTATTACCAATAAAAATAGGAGCGCTAAATGCGCTCCCGTATCATTATACTTTCTTTTTTAACTCAGTCTCAAGGCGCATAATCTGTGCAGCACCGGCTGCAACATTTTCCTGCAATTCAGCTACCTGGCTTTTAGATTCTTTAAGCTTTCTATTAAGTACTTCGATATCATTCTTAAGCTTATCAATCTCTTTATTTTTTTCTTCAAATTCTATCTCTAAAACTTCGAGATGTGATTTAGCCTTAAAGTAATCATCAGCTATATTCAATTCCAATAGAATTGATTTAGTTTCAGTATTTAAGAATCTAAATCCGTTAAGTCTTTCACATTCATTATACTTGTCATTAACGTAGTTAGCTACTTTCTGCTGATAATCTGCAGGTTCATAGCCTGAAAGAGTTAATACTTTCCCTTTGATAAGAACTCTAATCTCATTCTTTTCTGCCATATCCGCCCCTGAAATGTAAAATACAATAATATGTAAAACTACAGATTTAGTATATAGCAAGTGAAATGATTAATCAAATGGATATTTTAAGCCTAAATGATCGTAAGCATTCTTAGTAGCAACTCTTCCTTTAGGAGTTCTGTTCAACAATCCGTTCATTATTAAGTATGGCTCATATACATCTTCTATTGTTCCTGAATCCTCTCCGGTTGCAGCAGCTAATGTATCTAATCCAACCGGACCACCATCAAACTTATTAATGATAGTTTCTATAATGTTTCTGTCGGTATGATCAAGACCTTTTCTATCTACAGCCATTAGGTCAAGTGCTTCTATTGCGATGCTTTCAGTGATTACTCCATCATATCTGACCAAAGCATAATCCCTGACTCTTTTAAGTATTCTATTTGCCAATCTCGGCGTTCCGCGACTGCGTCTTGCCATTTCTTTAGCGCCGGCAGTATCCACTTCACATCCAAGCTTGCGTGCACTTCCCATAATAATCTGTGTAAGCTCACTGACATTATAGAACTCCAGCTTATAAATCATGCCAAAACGATCTCTCAATGGAGCTGTGAGTAAACCCGCTCTTGTGGTAGCACCAACCAAGGTAAAATGAGGTAAAGGTAATCGTACCGATCTTGTTGAGGATGAAGAATCTTTGCCGATAAGTACATCTATGCAAAAATCTTCCATTGCAGGATATAATACCTCTTCTACCTGACGGTTTAATCTATGAATTTCATCGACAAAAAGCAAATCACCTTCCTGAAGACTATTAAGAATTGCTGCCATCTCAGCAGGCTTTTCGATTGCGGGTCCGCTTGTAACCTTTAAATGCGTTCCCATTTCGTTTGATAATATGCCGGCTAATGTAGTCTTTCCAAGCCCGGGAGGTCCGTATAATAATACATGATCCAAGGCATCACCTCTAACCTTAGCAGCCTCAATAGAGATTGACAGACCTTCTTTAATCTTTGATTGGCCTATATAGTCTTTAAGGCTTTGAGGTCGTAATCCGCCTTCTATTTTTTTATCTTCATCGGTAAGCTTGGTCTCGATTGTTCTGGCCATTTAACTTCTCCTTAAAATAATTTCTTAAGTGCAGCGCTTAGAATTTCACTAGAATCCATTTTTTCAACATTTTCTATTGATAATACTGCTTTTCTGCTATCAGTCTGTCCGTATCCCAACGCAACCAATGCCGATATAGCATCCTTCATTTCATCAGTAGTTGATTTATCATTACTTGTTACAATATCAAGTGATTTGCTGTTAACAATACTGTTGACCAACGCATCATCACTCATTTTTATCTTATCTTTTAATTCTAAAACTATCCTTTGAGCTGTCTTGGGGCCTACACCTGGAGCACTGGATATCTTCTTAAAATCTTCAGAAATAATTGCGAGCCTGATTGCATCAGCATCCAGAGCAGAAAGTAATGCCAACCCTACTTTAGGACCTACACCATTTACGGTAATAAGTTTCTTATATAGATTTAAGTCTTCTCTTGTATCAAAACCATAAAGAGAAATAGAGTCTTCTCTAACCGCAGTATATGTATATAGTTTTACATGCTCTCCGATTCCCGGAAGCATCATAGCCGTTCTTCCTGATATATTTATGTTTATACCAAAACCTCCGGCATCTACAACGCATGTTTCTTCATCAATATAATCTAAAAGACCTTCAATAAAAGCAAACATAATATTCCTCTTTATTGTTATTTAATGATGAAATAAATATATCATAATCGAACATTTGTTTAAAGACTTTTTGGATTTTATGCAACAAGCTTAAGCTTTTTCTTCTGTTTATTCATTACTATTGCATAACATATTAAGTGCATTCCGGTAGTTAAAATCCAACTCAACAGATAAGAAAGGAACAACACTTCCAGACTATGATATTGTCTGAATATTGTATAAATATAAACAATTCTGAATAAGCATGCTCCTGTAAGGCTAACAATCATAGGCATAATTGAATAACCCATGCCTCGAATGACGCCGGTAGTTACGTCCATTGTTCCACATAGGAAGTAAATGGTGCATATGTATCTCATACGAAGAATACCTGCACTTATAACAGCAGCATCTTTACTATATAAGCTTAATAGGAATTTAGACGATAAATATGCTCCATTGCCCATTACAAGGCCGACTATAGAAACACATATTAATGCGTAAAGAAGAATTTTATTAATTCTATCAAGCTTTTTAGCTCCCATATTCTGGCCTGTAAAGCTCATAGCGGTATGATAGAACGAATTCATTGCCATATATACAAATCCTTCAACATTTTGAGCAATGGTATTTCCTGCTACAGTTATAGTATCGAAGGAATTAATTGCAGATTGAATAATAACATTTGATATCGAGAATAACATTCCCTGAAATCCTGCAGGCAATCCTATGGATATCATTTTTAAGAATTTTTTACTGTCAAATCGTAATAGCTTTAAATCAAGCTTATATGCACCTTCTGAGGTAAACAAACATCTGATAATGAGTGCTGCTGAAATAGATTGAGCTATGATTGTTGCAAGTGCAACACCGGCCACACTCCAGTTAAGGAACTTAACAAATACATAATTAAGGCATACATTAACACCACCTGCAATAGATAGAAAAATCATCGGACGTTTAGTATCACCAATAGCTCTTAAAATTGCGGCACCAAAATTATAGAGCATAGTAAATACCATGCCGCAAAAATATATTTTAATGTAAATTTTGGCTAAAGGCAGTGCTTCTGCAGTGGTACCCATAATTGTTAGTAATGGTCCACTCACAAATACCCCGATTATTGTAAGTAAAATACCACTAATAAATGCAGTAATCATTGCAGTATGAACCATTTTTGATAACTCATCATCCTGTTTGGCTCCATAATACCTTGCAACCATAACATTAGCGCCTACTGATAATCCTATAAACAGATTAGTAAGCAGATTAATTAATGCGGAGGTTGAACCTACTGCTGCGAGTGCATCATTTCCTGCCCATCTTCCTACCATGACAATGTCAGCAGCATTAAAAACAAGCTGAAGCATATTTGATGCCATTAAAGGGAAATAGAATCTCAGCATTTTACTAAGAATCGGGCCGTTACACATATCGATTTCATAGCGTGATTTTACATTACTTGCCATATCTTCACCTAAATACAATAAGAGCCCGAAACCACTATGGTCTCGGGCCCTTTAGGATTATGCTTTATCAAAATTAGTTATTGATAAGCTTATCATCTTCGTTGTTCCAGCTGTAAAGCTTACGAACTTCCTCACCAACCTTCTCAGCGGGATGCTCTGCAGCAAGCTTTCTCATAGCCTGGAAATGTACCTGCTTACCGGCATCAGACATATCAAGGAGGAACTCCTTAGCGAAGCTACCATCCTGGATGTCAGCAAGAACCTTCTTCATAGCCTTCTTTGTTTCTTCGGTGATGATCTTAGGTCCGGTGATATAATCGCCGTACTCAGCGGTGTTAGAGATAGAATATCTCATTCCTGCGAAACCTGACTGATAGATAAGGTCAACAATGAGCTTCATCTCGTGGATGCACTCAAAGTATGCGTTACGAGGATCGTATCCAGCCTCAACAAGAGTCTCAAAACCAGCCTGCATAAGTGCACATACACCACCGCAAAGAACTGCCTGCTCACCAAAGAGGTCAGTCTC
>JAKSRU010000058.1 GCA_024403475.1 Lachnospiraceae bacterium
TTAAAATCCCTCGGGGGCAACCCCGTGTCGGTTCGAGTCCGATCACCAGCAGGAAAGCACTTTGAAGAAATTCAAGGTGCTTTTTTTGTGCAGTTTATTGTATCAATATGGAAACTGTTGATATAATAAATGCCGGTAGCACTTGGTATTACAGGTAACTTTGTAAACTGAATGAATCAGAGGGGAGATTTATGAGGGGAAAGAGATTTGTGGCAGTATTTATGATGCTGGCTATAGCTGTATCATGTTTGGCATTTAAGGGGCAGAATGTACATGCAGAGGAACGGGGGTATGTAAATACTTCGCAGGAATTGTTTGATGATTTCGACGGTAACAGTATTGACACAGACAAATGGCTGGTCGTCAAAAAAGCATGGGGCGGTAATAATGGAGGATGCGTTCCTGAAAATGTATCTGTTTCTGATGGTACACTTAAGCTCGAGGGACATGGACTTAATTACACCGGTAATGTACCGGGCATAAAGCGCCCTGATGGTAAGCTTACAGGTGCCGCAATAGCAACTAAACAGTATTATGCATCCGGAAGCTATGAGGTTAAGGCAAAGATTGCGCCTGAACTCGGTGCATGCTCGGCAATATGGACCTTTGAATATGAGGAGGTATATGAAGGAGAGCCCGGCTTTGATCCTAAATATGCAATCGGGGGCGAGTATTGCACGATTAATCATGAGATAGATATTGAAATACCCACTGCGACCAGTAAGAATAAGGAGCCCAATTTCAGTTCTGCGAGATTTAACAGTTTTGTAAGAGAAAACGACTATACATCAAAAAAGTTTGATCTTGATGCGTCTCTTAATGATGGACAGTATCATATATACAGATTTGATTGGCATACCGGTAGTGATACTGAAACTCCAAGAGTGGATTTTTATATAGATGGAGTAATGCTCTATACCATTAATACGGATATTCCGACTAATGAGGGACGCTTTTGGATTGGCCTTTGGTTCCCGTGTTCTATCGATTCGGATGGTGATAAGGTTTGGGATTCGGGATGGGCAGGAAAAGCCGATTTTGATACTACTGTATTTGAGATAGATTATGTAAGAATCATCCCGTATCATGAGACCGGTGATACAGAGCAGCATGAAAATTATCCATATGACGGATGGGCTGATAATTCTTTTCCGGAACTTGCAGTATCAGAAAATTATGAGCATGTGGTAAACGGTGATTTCTCCAATGGTAATATCGGATGGAATTTGGAAGATGAAGCAAAGATTGAAAATGGAGAAGCTGTTCTTTCTTCAGGTCAGGTTATTGATAAAGTCTGGCAGATAGTTAATGTAGTGCCGTGCGCAAGCTATACGTTTACGGCGGACGTTGTTACGGATGGAAGTAAGGTTACTGTTGGTGTAAGTAAAGAAAACGGTACGGATAACAAATCTTATGTAACCAACAAGTCCGGCAAGGTTACAATTACATTTAATAATGACAATATAAATACGACTTATAAAATATATGTAAGCGTCGATAGATATCAGGGAAGCAATGTGAGGGTTATAGCTGATAATTTATCGTTTAAGGGGGCTTCATATGTTGATTGTACCAAGTTAGATTTTACGCCGTTGAATCCGGATGATACTGAACCTGAAACAGTGGCGAATTTGGTGGTTAATGGAGATTTTAGCCAAGGTGGTGACGGCTGGACTAAAAGCGGAAGTGCAAGAATTGAAGATGGTGCTGCATATTTGGCTTCCGGCTCAGATGTAGATACTATTTCGCAGACTGTTGATGTTGAAAAAGGTGAGACATATACACTTTCTGCAGATATCACCTCAACAGGTGCGGAAATTGAATTAGGAGTCAAACGATATAACGGAAGATATACTACCTACAGTGAAAAGTATACGAAGGATGGGCATTATTATCTGACGTTTACTGTTGGTGCAGATATAAGCTCAATTGAAGTGTTTGCATCAGTGAACCGTTATCAGAGTAACGGAGAAGATTGCAGTATTGATAATATTTCTCTGGTACGAGGCACAATAGCAGACTCTAATTTAGAGTATATTGTTGAGGGTTATTCCTTAGATTTGAAAAACGGCAGCTTTTATCTGAATATTTATACAGATTTTCCTGCTGAAGCAATTAATTACAGTGTTAAGCTTGAACTGCCGGATGGAACCGATAGTGTGACCAAGGTTAGTTCAGCGGCGACAAGTAAAATTGGCGATAAAACATATCGTATATTTAATGCTTCGGTAGCTGCAAAGGATATGAAAAAGTATGTAAGCGTATATGTATTAGATGACAGAGGTCAGCAAATAGGTAATGCTTATAAGGTTTCTGTATATGATTACGCATGTGTACTTAAATCCAGGGTGCCTTCATATTCTGAATTTATAGATGCGATGATTAATTACGGTGAATATGCGCAGTCATATTTTTATGGTCAGGCAGTAAATAGTGGCAATTCGATTAAGCAGTATAGCTCGGCAGATTATGTGACGATAGCTCAAACGATTTCTGCACATTCCGGAATAAATGCGACAGGATATATCGGTTCATCATTATTGCTTGAAAATAGAATAACGTTAAGACATTATTTCAGTAAACCGGTAAACGGTGCTGTGGAAAATGGCGGTATATATTATGTGCAGCAGGTTTATGATTCGACACAGTTTGACAGTATATTCGGAGGTTATAATTATTCGGTAAATGATTATATTAAGACCGCACTTACAGGGGATTATGATACGAAACTTAAAAATCTAATGTGTGCATTATATGAATATGAAGTGCAGGCAAAGAAGCTATTTGAAAAATGAGGAGGTGAATAGTTACTATGATGATAAGCTGATGAAGGGAAAAATATACAGTATTGATGAGCAAACTTCGATAAGGTGTTTATATTCGTATCTGGTATTGAAGGAATAAGAAAGTATGACCTTAATCAGTACGACATGCAGATATATTTGTAGGTTAATTGCTATCTTTTATCGTTTTTGATGAGAACTTTTGATGGCCTCTATTGATTTATGGATTACAATCTTCGTAAGTTCAACTAATAATGACAGTAAAAGAGAAATTATCAGTACTGCTACAACAATCATCAGGCTATAATGAAATTTATAGATAGTATATCTGAACCAATAATAGAAAATAAATGTATGCAGATAATATATATTGGATGAATGCATGCCTAAAAACTCAAAACAGATACGTAATGGTTTAACTGAGTGAAGATCCATTGATATAAATAAAACAATAATTAATAAGAAGATGAAAAAGTATTCTACGGATAGATATCTGGTGCCCCAAAACAATCCAACTAGAAGCAAGCCACATAGTATATAGAATAGAATGTGGTTAATTACGTTTTTGTGAATAAAGTTATTAATTTTTTCAATTGTACCATTAGATGCTGCGTATATTCCTACAAAAATAATAGGAACAAGAGAAGTGTAAATAAATAGTGGCTTTATTAACAGAAATGCAAAAGAAAAAATGACGGATACAATTCCTATTTTTTTGTAAATATAATAGAAAATGGGAGTGGTTATTACGATTAATAAAGATGCAGAAATATACCACCAGGTCATATTAATGGTGGGGGTGCCTAACGGATAAGCTAATCCTAATGAGTCAATGACTGCATAAGGGGCAAAAAATGATCCGTTTGAGGATTGATATATATGATTTATAGGAATATCGCCCCAAATTAATGTGCCTAGTAGGCCAACAATGAATATCGGTATGAATGATTTGTAAATTTCAAATATACGATGCAGATATATTGTTTTTATAAAGTGGCTTCTGTCGTTGATTAGTTTACGAGTTATACCATAAGCAGAGATAAATGAGAATCCGGCAACACAAACACGAGCCATACTAATTATAGGTGTCAAAATTGAGTAGTCAGATATTAAGGTATAAATGTTTTCATATTTAAGCATCTCGTAACTCAATGTGTGATGAAATATCATCAAAACAGTAAGTATTCCTTTAAGCATAAGAGATTGAGATTTATTGAATTCAGAATTTCTCATAGGTAATTAATCAAATTGAATAGGTTTGCTGGTAACACATATATATTACGATAGTTTTTATATGGGGTAAATAAAAAAGATAGAACATTCTATGCAGGAATGTCCTATCTTTTTTTGGATTTTGGGATGCAATTCTAATTCGTCTCTACTTCTCGAATATAGAGTTTATATATGTTGATTATTAATCTGCCAAAGCAAGATTATTTGCCGTAATGAGCAGCAACCTCCTGAAGCTTACTAACGATAGGAAGATGCTGAGGGCAGATGCCTTCGCACTGTCCGCAACCGATGCATTCTCCGGCGCAACCGAAGGTCTTGGTAAGCTCTTCGTATTCTGCACGCTTTTCTTTCCAGCCCCATTCTTTGATGATTTTCTTGTCGTTGTTGTAAAGCTCGAAATATTTAGGAATAGCAATCTGCATAGGGCAGCCGGAAGTGCAGTAAGAACAGCCTGTACAAGGAACTGCAATGTCTTTGCGGATTTTTTCTGCAGCTTCCATAAGGACAGCTATTTCTTCATCATTAAGTGGCTCGAAATTCTGCATATAAGCAGTGTTGTCTTCAAGCTGCGCGATATTGCTCATTCCGCTGAGAACCATAAAGATATTCTTATGGCTGGCTGCAAAACGAACTGCCCATGAAGATAGAGACCAGTCGGGATGCATTTTTGTCATCGGCTCTGAGATATACTGAGGAAGGTTTGCAAGATTTCCTCCCTTTACAGGCTCCATTACGATAACTTTCTTGTCGAATTTTTCGCAGAGCTCATAGCACTTGCGAGACTGAACGTTGTCGCTTTCCCAATCAAGATAATTAATCTGAAGCTGCACAAACTCTATATCGGGCTGTTCAGTGAGCACACGCTCAAGCAAAGGAGCATCACCGTGGAAGGAGAAGCCCATGTGCTTTACAAGACCGGCTTCCTTTTTGGCCTTTAACCAATTGAAGCAGTCAAGCTTTAAGTATTTTTCATAGTTGCCATGATTAATATCGTGAATGAGATAGTAGTCAAAATAACCGGCGCCGGTTTTTTCGAGCTGCTCATTAAAGATTCTGTCACGACCTTCAAGATCATCAAAGAATCCGCCGTGAAGCTTAGAGGTCAAGGTGAAGCTTTCACGAGGATGGCGGTTAACCAGAAATTCCTTTACAGCCTTCTCGCTGGTAAAATTGTGATACATCCATGCGGTATCAAAATAAGTAAATCCGCGCTCTAAAAAAGTGTCAGTCATTTTACAGCACTGTTCAATGTCAATGCTTGTATCAACCTCGGGATTAGTCAGAGGAAGTCTCATAAGGCCAAAGCCAAGTTTTTTTTCTGAATTCATAATGTTTCTCCAATTATATTTTTTTGAGTATTTGCCAATGAAAACAGGCAAGTCACGCTCTTAATTGTACATTAAATTAATTGTTAATCATATAAAGATTAGATATAATTAGAATTATTTTAATTATTATGCGTGAAATATTCTGATAAGAAGAAAGTGAGATACTGTTATGCGTAAAACAAAGATTATTTGTACTATCGGACCGGCCAGTGAGAATGAAGAAATACTGACCAAAATGTGTGAAGCCGGAATGAATATAGCAAGACTGAATTTTTCGCATGGAACTCATGAAGAGCATCTGAAAAAGATAGAGCTTATCAGAAAGGTGCGAAAGGACCTCAATAAGCCCATTGCAATTATGCTTGATACTAAGGGACCGGAATATCGTATCAAAACCTTTAAAAATAAAAAGGTTACTCTTAATGAGGGAGATATCTTTACATTTACTACAGACGATGTTGAAGGCAATGAGAGCAGAGTATCTGTCAGTTACAAAAATCTCATCAACGAGCTTAGTGTAGGTGATACAATTTTAGTTAATAACGGTCTGCTGGTATTTGAAGTACAGGAGCTTACCGGTAATGAGGCAAAATGTATTGTCAGAAACGGTGGAGATATGTCGGATCGTAAGAGTATGAATTTCCCTAATCATGTTCTTACCGGCCCTTATTTAAGCGAGCAGGACAAGGCAGATTTGCTTTTCGGTATCGAGAATGATGTTGATTTTGTGGCTGCTTCATTTGTATCAAATAAAGATAATATTAAAGATGTAAGAGAATTCCTTAACGCAAACGGCGGAGAGGATATAGATATTATTGCAAAAATTGAAAACCGTGCAGGCGTTGATAATATTGATGAAATCTGTGAAATCGCAGATGGAATCATGGTTGCAAGAGGAGATTTAGGCGTGGAAATTCCTTTTGTTGAAGTACCTGCAGTTCAAAAGTTTTTAATTAAAAAGTGCAGATTGTTGGGTAAGCGAGTAATAACTGCTACTGAAATGCTTGAATCTATGATTAACAATCCCAGACCTACCAGAGCTGAGATTTCCGATGTGGCAAATGCTGTTTATGACGGTTCCTCAGCAGTTATGCTTTCGGGAGAGTCGGCTGCGGGTAAGCATCCTGTTGAAGCAGTAAATAATATGGCTGAAATATGCGAATATACTGAAAAGAATATTGATTATAAAAAACGTTTCCATACAATGGATTATGTAATCAGAAATAATATAGATGCCGTATCACATGCAACCTGTTCTATGGCTGTTGATACAGAGGCAAAGGCAATAGTTATCAGTTCTATTTCAGGAATTACTGTCAGAATGGTAAGCCGTTTCAGATGCCCTGTTGATATAATAGGTATCACTACTAACGAAAAGACCTGGCGCAAGCTCAATATGAGCTGGGGCGTAACACCTGTGATGACAGAAGAGTTTAATTCGGTAGATGTTATGTTTTATCATGCAGTTCGTAAGGCCAAGGAATTGTTTAACCTTGATAAAGGAGAAAATGTGGTACTTACGGGCGGACAGGCCGGTGGCAAAAGCGGTAATACCAATACCATCAGACTTGAGGTTACTCCTTAATTAATCAAACTGATGCAAGATGCGGAGATGTTATGAGCGAGAATAAAGAAATTTTCAATGAGGAAATATCTATACCGGAAGCTGAAGGCGCAGGGGAATACGGCCCTGTGCTTGAAGAACCTGCTGTAAAGGAAGCAATTATTTCGGAAGCGGCGGCTGACATCGGAATAGATGATATTAATACAGAGATGAGCGTACAGTCTGATGCGGTATCAGAGGGCGTGAAAACAGCTAATGCTGAAACAATTGCTGAGGCAAATATTGAGAATACTAAGGCAAATACTGAGGCAAATGCAGAAAGTCAGGCGAATACCCCTGCGGTTAGTTCAACAGACGGTAAAGCTGTATCTGAAGCTTCCACAGAAGTATCTGATGAGATTTCGGAAGGTGCGGAAGATGAAGAGAAAGCTTCTGTAATTGAGGCACTTAGTGCCAAGAAAAAACGTCTGAGCGTCATATGTGCTGCATTGGCATTAATTATTCTCATAGTGCTGGGCAATGTGATATATCAGGCGGCCCATAGAAAAGATGCAGACAGTAATCCTGTAAGCGTTGCAAGTACTATAGATAATTCAGATACAGAGAATGCAAACGAGGATACCGATGCAAATACAGTAGTTGCAGATGTTCCTGAGGAAGTTGTAGAAGATGAGGAAATCAATGAGGAAGAGGTGGTCGAAGAGGAAGAGGTCCTTCCTGAAGAACTTCCTGAGGAAATCATTGACGGTACTCCGGTAGAGGTACACGGTAAGCTTTCTGTAGACGGAACACAGCTGGTAGATTGCTACGGAAGAGCATTTCAGATTAAGGGTGTATCTACTCACGGTATAGCATGGTTCCCTCAGTATGTTAATTACGATGCTTTCAGAACCATCAGAGATGAGTGGGGAGCTAACTGCATCAGAATTGCCATGTATTCCGGAGAGTATAACGGTTATTGCACCGGCGGCAATCAGTCCGATTTAAAGAATATAGTAAATAATGGTGTTGATTATGCTACACAGTTGGGAATGTATGTAATCATTGATTGGCATGTGCTCGGAGATCAGAATCCCAACACATATAAGTCGCAGGCCAAGGACTTTTTTACAGAAATGAGTTCTAAATATGCAGACTATGATAACGTGCTGTATGAGATATGTAATGAGCCCAACGGTGGCACTACCTGGAGTGATGTAAAGAGCTATGCGGAGGAAGTTATTCCGCTAATAAAGGCAAATGATCCTAATGCAATTATTATTGTAGGTACACCTACCTGGTCACAGGATGTTAATCTCGCAGCTGCAGATCCCATCACAGGTTATTCCAATATAATGTATGCGCTTCATTTCTATGCTGATACTCATAGGGATAATCTCAGAAGCAGAATGACATCTGCAATTAATTCCGGACTTCCTATTTTTGTTACTGAGTTTGGTATTTGTGATGCGAGTGGATCAGGTGCAAACAATTATACTGAGGGTGATAAGTGGATTGAAGTCATGAATCAGTATAACGTTAGCTATAATATCTGGAGCTTATGTAATAAGAATGAGACGGCATCTCTAATAGCGGCGTCCTGCAACAAAACCGGAAGCTGGACTACCAATGAATTATCTGACTCCGGTAAATGGTATGTTGGTGTGCTTGGTAATAATGTTACTCCCGGAAGCACTACCGGCAATAATAACCAGAATAATAACGGAAATAATAACACAGGCAATAATACCGGTAACAATAACACGGGTAATAATAACACCGGCAATAACTCAAATAACAATAATGCCGGTAATAATAATGCTTCAAACAATAACCAGCAGGGCAATCAGAATCCGGCTCCGAACCCGCAACCTGCACCAAATCCGCAGCCGAATCCTACTCCACAGCCTAACCCTACACCTACACCTACACCTGATCCCGTGCCTACTCCGCAGCCCACACCGGACCCTGCACCTGCTCCGGCAACAGGTTCTGCAAGCGCAACGGTTTCATCAATAAATGACTGGGGAAATGCAGGACAGGTTGTGATAACGGTAACTGCAAATGGCGGAAGTGTATCTTCTTGGCGTATTGTACTTGATTTCGGTATGCCGGTTACTGTATCAAATATCTGGGGCGGAACTGCCACAGTAAGTGGAAATACCGTAATCATTGAGCCTGCGAGCTACACTGCTAATATAAGCAGCGGAGACTCGAAAGAGGTTGGAATGAATTTAAGCTTCTCGGGAAGCCTGAATACTCCGAGTGTAAGCATTCAATAGAAGTGAATTCTTTTGTGTTTGTATTTACTAATGATTATGATATAATATTCGATTGAAGTTTTTAGTTTGAAAAAAAGAGTAAATGAGGATTATTATGGCACTTAATAAGAAACCTACTACAGGAATGAAGGACATTCTTCCTGAAGAGATGAGAATTCGCGAGTATGTTCAGAGCGTAATCAGAGATACATATTCAAGATTCGGATTTACACAGATTGAGACTCCCTGCGTAGAGAATATCGGAAACCTTACCAGCAAGCAGGGCGGAGATAATGAAAAGCTTATTTTTAAGATTCTTAAAAGAGGAGAAAAGCTTGATATTGCTAATGCAACTACTGAGGATGAGGTGGTTGACGGCGGACTTCGCTATGACCTTACAGTTCCTCTTGTAAGATACTATTCTAATAATTCATCAGTACTTCCTGCACCCTTTAAGTCATTACAGATGGGTAATGTATGGAGAGCAGACAGACCTCAGAGAGGACGTTATCGCCAGTTTATGCAGTGCGATATCGATATTCTCGGAGAGCCTTCTAATCTTGCAGAGATTGAATTAATCCTTGCTACTACCACAACTCTTGGAAAGCTTGGTTTTAAGAACTTCCAGATTAGAATTAATGATCGCCGTCTTCTTAAGGCAATGGCTACCTATGCCGGATTTGCTGAGGATAAATTCGACAGTGTATGCATTACTCTTGACAAGATGGACAAGATTGGTCTTGAAGGAGTTAAGGCAGAGCTTCTTGAGAATGGTTTTGATAATACTTCTGTAGATAAATATCTTGAGCTTTTTGCGGGACTTGAGAATGCACAGTCAGATAAAAATGATCCTGTGGCCTCACTTAAGTTTATTGCAAACGCACTTGGAGATTGCCTTGACAGTGAGATTAAGGACAATCTTGAAGAGATTATCACTTCTGTAGAGTCTACCAAGGAAGCGCAGTTTGATATGGTATTTGACCCTACATTGGTTCGTGGAATGGGTTACTATACAGGAACTATTTTTGAAATCGCGATGCCTGAGTTTGGCGGAAGCTGCGGTGGCGGCGGACGTTACGATAAGATGGTAGGCAAGTTTACCGGTCAGGATGTTCCTGCATGCGGTTTCTCAATCGGATTTGAAAGAATTATCCTTCTTCTTATGGAGGGCGGATTTACAGTTCCCGGTCAGCCCGGTAAGGTGGCATACCTTATTGAAAAGGGTATTGGCGGAGAGAAGCTTTGCGAGATTATCGGCAAGGCACAGCAGGCAAGAAAGGACGGACAGCAGGTTCTTGTAGTTAGAATGAACAAGAATAAGAAGTTCCAGAAGGACCAGCTCATCGGTCAGGGTTATGAGAATTTTGAGGAGTTCTTTAATAACTAATCTGTTAAGCGATGCAGCATAAAGGCATACAGATTAATATTTATCAGAACATCCATTGAATAAAAGGAGTGTAATTAAAATGGCTGAATCAATGAAGGGATTAAAGAGAACCTGTCGTTGCGGCGAGCTCTCAGCAGCAAATATCGGCGAAACCGTAACCGTTATGGGTTGGGTTGCCAAGGCAAGAAATAAGGGCGGTATTATTTTTGTAGATCTTCGTGACCGTTCAGGTATATTACAGGTAATCTTTGAGGAGAGTGAGTGTGGAAGTGAATACTTCGAGAAGGCATCATCTCTTCGCGGAGAATTTGTTATTGCAGTTGTAGGTAAGGTGGTAAGCCGTGAAGGCGCCGTTAATGAAAATCTTGCAACAGGTGCAATCGAGGTTAGAGCTACAGAGATTCGTATTCTTTCAGAGTCTGATGTACTTCCTTTCCCTATCGAAGCAGATTCTAAGACCAGAGAAGAGCTCAGACTTAAGTATCGTTATCTGGATCTCAGAAGACCTGACCTTCAGGAAAAGATTATTCTCAGAAGTAAGATTACACAGACTATTCGTGCATTTATGGCAGAAGAGGGCTTCCTTGAGGTAGAGACTCCTATTCTTTGCAAGTCTACTCCTGAAGGCGCAAGAGATTATCTTGTACCCAGCCGTGTTCATCCCGGAAGCTTTTATGCTCTTCCTCAGTCACCTCAGATTTTCAAGCAGCTTCTGATGTGCTCAGGCTATGACAGATATTTCCAGATTGCTAAGTGCTTCAGAGATGAGGACCTTCGTGCAGATCGTCAGCCTGAGTTTACCCAGGTTGACCTTGAGATGAGCTTTGTGGATGTAGAGGATGTAATTGATGCTACAGAGCGCATGGTGGCAAAGGTTTGCAAGGAAGCAATCGGACTTGATGTTCAGCTTCCTATTGTTCGTATGACATGGGATGAGGCTATGAATCGTTACGGTTCAGATAAGCCTGATACCCGTTTCGGAATGGAGCTTGTTGATGTAAGCGATGTTGTTAAGGGCTGTGGTTTTGGTGTATTTACCGGTGCTCTTGATAATGGCGGAAGCGTTCGTGGTATCAACGTTAAGGGAGAGGCTGAGATGCCTCGTAAGAAGATTGATGCTCTTGTAGATTTTGCTAAGGGCTATGGTGCAAAGGGACTTGCTTATCTTTGCGTAATGCCTGACGGAACCTACAAGTCATCCTTCAGCAAGTTTATGACTGAGGATGAACTTAAGGCTCTTGTTGAGAGAATGCAGGGTGAAGCAGGAGACCTTCTTCTTTTCGCGGCAGACAGACTTAAGATTGTAAGAAATGTACTTGGTGCACTTCGTTGTGAAATTGGAGAGCAGCTTGGACTTATCGACCATAATAAATTCAATTTCCTTTGGGTTACCGAATTCCCCGAGTTCGAATGGGCTGATGAGGACGAGAGATGGGTTGCAATGCACCATCCCTTCACTATGCCTGTAGAAGAGGATATTCAGTACCTTAAGACCGAGCCTGAGCGTGTACGTACCAAGGCTTATGATATCGTACTCAACGGTGTCGAGCTTGGTGGTGGTAGTGTTCGTATATATCAGACCGAGGTTCAGGAGGCTATGTTTGAGGCACTCGGATTTACTAAGGAAGAGGCTTATGAGAGATTCGGATTCCTCCTTGATGCTTTCAAGTATGGAGTTCCCCCTCATGCAGGTCTTGCTATCGGACTTGACAGATTCGTTATGCTTCTTACAAAGGCTGAAAGTATTCGCGAGGTTATTGCCTTCCCTAAGATTAAGGATGCATCGTGCCTTATGACTGAAGCACCCAGTGTTGTTGATGATAAGCAGCTTACAGAACTTGGTATTGGCATCACTGCTCAGGAAGAAACCACAGAGGAATAATTATTAAATTATGGGGCTGTTACGGCTATTTGTCGCACAGCCCCTTTATGACTGTATAGGGATAAAACTATGTTGCAAATATATAGTCTTAAGATTGCTTCAATACTTGGGCTGGAAGCAGATTCTGAAAAAGCTATGCGAATTGACAGCTTGCTTGATTCGGAGCGCTTGGCAATAGTTAAAAGGACATCTGCTAATTTGTCCGGTTGTGCTACGGCAAGAGGTGCAGGCTTGCTGCTGCAGTATGTCGGCCAGCTTTTTTTATGTGGAAAAATTAATGTAGCGCCTATCGATATAAATGATGCATCGTCTACAGATACAAATGATGCATCGAATATGACTGCGTTGACTATCAAATCATTGGATATTGAAAGAGTCCTTGATTCTATTGATAATCCGATTGATTTTAAGTATGAGCATGGTGCCGATGGCAAGCCGTATTGGAAGGATGAGAGATTGCCTTTTTTTAATATTTCTCATTCGGATGGAACTGTGGTTCTGGTTATTTCTGATGTTGAAACAGGTATAGACATTCAAAAGATTAAATCTAAAAATGAATTAAGTATGGCTGAACGTTTTTACTCTGAAAATGAGGCACGTTTGGTCGAGGAATCATCAGCAGATAATTACGAGCTTTTTTATAAACTGTGGGCGCGGAAGGAAGCGCTGGGTAAGTGTACCGGCAGAGGTGTGAGACCATATTTGGATACAGATGTATCTGATATGAGTAGTGATTATATGAAGCAGTATCGTTGGCTTGAGGGAAAGACAGATGACTGTTTTGTATGTGTGTGCAGCAAAATTTAGATAAGCAGATACGGAGATTAATGTGAAAAATTTACTTAAGTTCTTAAAAAGGTATACAAAAGAATCGGTTTTGGCACCTTTATTTAAGTTGTTAGAAGCGGTATTTGAGCTGTTTGTGCCTATAGTAGTGGCCAGAATTATAGATGTGGGGCTTGCTGAAACCGGAACAAACATGCCCTATATAATTAAAATGGGAGGCGTTTTGTTAGGCCTTGCATTTGTGGGTATGATTGCAGCAATTACAGCACAGTTTTTTGCGGCTAAGGCAGCTGTTGGTTTTTCTTCGGGTCTTAGAAGTGCCTTGTTTGCTAATATTCAGAAATTGGATTATACAAGTCTGGACAAGGTTGGTACATCTACATTGATTACCAGAATGACCAGTGATGTCAATCAGCTTCAGAACGGTGTGAACATGGTACTCAGACTGTTCCTTCGTTCGCCTATTGTAGTTTTCGGTGCTATGATTATGGCTTTTACAATTGATGTAAAGTCAGCGCTTATTTTTGTGGCTACAATACCCGTTCTTGCGATTATAGTATTCGGAATTATGCTTATCAGCATGCCTTTATTCAAAAAGGTGCAGGGTGGGCTGGATAAGGTGCTCGGACGCACAAGAGAAAATCTTACAGGCGTGCGTGTTATTCGTGCCTTTAATCTGCAAAACAGCGAGCTTGATTCCTTTGAAAATGATAATAAAAAGCTCACGAAAATGCAGACACATGTTGGTCGATTCAGTGCGCTTACCAATCCGCTTACTTATGTGGTAGTTAACGGTGCAATTATTGCATTGATTTATGTCGGCGCAGTTAGAGTTGATACCGGATATCTTACTCAGGGTCAGGTGGTAGCTATTATAAACTATATGAGCCAGATTCTTGTCGAGCTTGTTAAGCTTGCTAATCTTATAGTGCTTATGACCAAGGCTGCTGCCTGCGGAGACCGTGTCAACAAGGTCCTCATGATGGATAACGGCGCAAGAGACGCTTACGGAGT